>JAUZOB010000087.1 GCA_030706665.1 Bacteroidota bacterium | reverse complement strand
TAAATTGGGATTCAAATCCATTAAATGTGAAAACTGTTAAAGTTCTCTTTAGTGACTTAAAACTAAAAGGGAAATTTAAAGTTCGCGATATTTGGAGACAAAAGAATCTTGAAGTAAAGGGTAATTCAATTGATGTGAAAGTTCCTCAGCATGGAGTTGCTTTCTTAAAAATTACTCCGGTAAAATAACAAAACTTAATCTTTATAAATATCCAATCTTCATATTGGAAGTTTAACTTCAATGAGGGGTGTTCAAGGAATTGGGCACCCCTTTTTATCCACCTTAAGCATATGTAAACTCTTGTCGTGCTCCATAAGAATAATAAAAAAATCATTCCGGTTTCGCAGAAATCTACATGGTTTCAGGAAAAGTGTTATTACACTTTTGTAAAAATGAGATAAAATAAAAGATTTCATCCCACATAAGAAGAATTCATCCTTTACCTTCAGGCTTTTCAATAAAGATGAATGATTTTAAACTGAATTGCTTATTATGAAAAAACAGACAAAGATTATTCTGTATTTCCAGTCTTTTGGAGGATAGAGCTCGCGACCGAACTCATTATCTGAACCATACCTTTGATTTTGCATGGTGAGCAATTGTGAACCATCAGGACCTTGCCAATAATAAAGCAAAGGAACATCATGACGTCCATTAATGGGATTAACTCCAATGTGTAAGAAACCACACATTGATTTTTAGAAAGGAATCATCAAATCAACAACAATTCTGCATAAATTTTCCTATCTCTATTAAAGATAGAGTTTTTTTTCAGATTTCAGAAGCTCTTGTAATCACAACCTATGTTTACATAAAACTAAATCTCAACCCCAATGCTTTTCAAGTCATTCCGAATCTCATCCCAATATGCTTCAGGTAACCGCGCACCCGCTATCCGGATTACATGTCCGGCAAGCACACTCCCGATTCTTGCGCATAAATCTAACGGATAGTTATTAATCAGGCCATAAAGAAATCCGGATGCAAAAAGATCCCCGGCACCTGTCGTATCCACTCGTTCATCGCCGAATGCCTCAGCCTGATATACTTTTCCGTCACATTTCACAAGCGAGCCATCTTTCCCAAGCTTGACGACCGCAATGCGGCACTTATCGCCCAGGAAGTGCAACGCATCGCAGGGTTCCTGATGACTAATTGCTCTTGCCTCGTCTTCGTTTGCAAACACGATATCAATTCCCTTTTCCAGAATCTCCAATAAAAAATCCCTATTTGCCTCCACCACATTGAAGCTGGCCAGATCCAGGGCTATCTTTAATCCGTTCCGTTGGGCAAATTTCACACAAGCCCGAACCAGATCATGATTCTGCACTAAGTAACCTTCGAGGTGCATATATTGATATCCCTTAAAAAGCTTGTCCTGCAAATCGCTTGCAGACAATTCGATCGCAGCACCAAGATAAGTTGCAAAAGTCCGTTCCGAATCCGGTGAGATCAATGCAATTGCTCTGCCCGTTGCATTCTCGCCTTCTAAAAGTGAAGGAATTACCCCCGATTCATGAAGGTCATTGCGGAAGATATCGCCCAACTCATCTTTCCCGACTTTCCCAAAGAATCCACATTTGACACCCAAATGAGCAAGTCCGTGCATTGTATTAGCAGTCGACCCTCCAGACGCAAGTTCCTTTTTTAAACCTGCAGTTAATTGATTTATCTTTTGCAAAAGAGAAAAATCGACCAGATTCATGCTTCCCTTCTGAAAACCAAGTTGTCGAAGCAGATCTTCTTGTTCAATAGGAGTTACAATGTCGACCAAAGCATTGCCGACCCCAAGAATTACAGGCGATTCAGAATTATGCATACGAGTTTTTTTAGTGATTTTTTTGCAAATATATTTTTTAATTCGCGAAAAGCTATTATTTTTGCAACGCTTTCGAAAAACAAAAACGTTCTTTAAAGCATTATTATTCCTCAGTAGCTCAGTTGGTTAGAGCGGCGGACTGTTAATCCGTAGGTCGTAGGTTCAAGTCCTACCTGGGGAGCAAATTCAAAAACATTCGAAACTACTTAAAAGCAAAATATTTTAGGTAGTTTTTTCCCCGCCCCTTTTAATAAATCCCCAAAAACGAACAATTCGATTGAGAACAATCACATTTAAGCAATTAAAGCGATCAACTCAAATTATATTCTCATGTGGTTATGAATCAAGTATAATTTTTAGCTACTCGATATAAAATGAAATTGATATCCTTAATGCAGATTTGAACGTTTTCGGTTTAGCCTTAAATGCTTCTACAGAAGCATTTCTGTTTTGTTGGTAAAAAAAAGAAGTTCAATACATTAAAGGTAACAGGTAAAGATTGGAAACAGATATAGTGTTGAAAGATTTAAATCCTACATCCGTTACATCAAAATACTACCCTACAAATTCTGTATCAGTAACTCTTTTACCATGATTCTTTGAGAAGATGAACATTTACGAATGTTCATAGAGTAGTCCATTTTTAGAGTTATTGAAAGAATTTAAACCCACTTATTATGAGTTTCAGCAAATTGTGCAACAAGATCTTTAATGAATGTGTATATTATTACCACACCATGGACGATGTCGATGCCCAATTGATAAATCCTTATCCTACGAACACTATTGAAAATTTTCTATTCAAAAAAAATTGGATTGATGCGGTTCAATGGCATCTTGAAGACATCATCAGAGATCCCAAAATCGATCCCGTTCTGGCGCTGAAAATAAAACGTCGAATTGATGCATCCAACCAGGAAAGAACCGATTTGGTTGAAGCAATTGATGATTACTTCTTTGAAAGATACAAGGACAAAGAAACACTTCCCCATGCAATGTACAATACCGAGAGTCCGGCATGGGCGATTGACCGACTCTCAATCCTGGCATTGAAAATTTATCACATGCATCAAGAATTAGGCAGAAAAGATGCATCTGATGAACACATCCAAAGATGTTCCAACAAACTGAACATTTTATTACAACAAAGAATAGATCTGTCTGCCTCAATCGACCAACTACTTAAGGATATTGAAACAGGAAACAAATTCATGAAAGTTTACAAACAGATGAAGATGTATAACGACCCTCAACTAAACCCTGTTCTTTACAAAAGTTGCACCTGCTAAAAATCTCATTTTTCAACTTTGTCCCGGATTTCGATACGTGAAATAATATTTTAGAAGCATGAATATCAAAAAAAGCATAAATGCATTGAGACGGAGTTTAATGCATATAATAACTAAAAACATTGGAATTTCTCACTTTGATCGAAATATTGATTTGACAACTAAAGACGAGATTAAAAGAATTTTAATCTGCAGGCCTAATCATCGGCTGGGAAACCTGCTTTTGATTACTCCCCTCCTTCAGGAAATAACAGCAACATTTCCCCAATGCAAAATCGATTTATTTGTTAAAGGAAATATCGCTCCTGTTATTTTCAAGAATTATGAAAACGTTCAACAGATAATCCAACTTCCCAGAAAACCATTCAAGGATATAACTGAATATATCAAAACATGGATTACAATAAGAAAACATCGCTACGACATTGCAATTAATGCAGACAAAAATTCATCATCAGGAAGACTGTCAACTCTTTTCGCAAATTCAAAATATAAATTCTTTGGCGAAGACATTCAGAAATTACAATCTAAATACAACGATTACAAACACATTGCAAAGAATCCAATCTATAACTTCAGATATTATTTATCAGAGATTGGTTTTACGGCATACGATAAACCAATTGCTTCATTAGACCTTAAACTAAGTCCTTCTGAAATTGCCGAAGGAAAGAAAAGATTGGAAGAGATTGTAAATAATGGAAAAAAGACAATTTGTTTATTTACTTATGCTACAGGCGATAAGTGTTATTCCGAATCCTGGTGGGAAAAGTTTTATGAAATTCTAACAGCCATTTATTCCGATTACAACATCGTCGAAGTCCTTCCGGTGGAGAACATCTCAAGAATTTCATTTAAAGCACCGTCATTTTACAGCAAAGACATTCGCGAAATCGGATCGTTAATTGCGAATACAGAAATATTTATTGGTGCAGACAGTGGAATAATGCATTTAGCCAGTTCTTCACAAATCACCACAATCGGATTATTTTCTATTACAGATCCTAATATCTATCAACCTTATAATAACAATAGTCTGGCAATAACCACCACCAACAGCAACACGGATGAATGGATCGAAATTCTGAACGGGATTCTTAAGAATACATCAAAAAACCTTTAAACATTTTTTCTATTTCGAAATACTCTACTGAAAATTGAATCTGTTCATCCAATAAAATCATTCTGACTGCCTCATTTTCTAAGACCTGTTAATGCTTGTAGTCATGCGGGAATGGCAGAGTGTGCGCTATTAAAACAATAACCGAGCTATAGCAACACTATATCCGGACCGACAATGGAAGTCCCTTCCGGCATGGTCCAAACATCATTTCGACGTACGAACCACGTCTGAACCATGTACGAAGGACGAACGAAATAGGGTGTTATACCCTTGTTCCTATAGCCCTGCCAATAAGTTTAAGCAGAGCACAAACAAGACGAATACAATAAATCTATAGTGATTCTATATTTTTTCTGGCCTCGGTGATATTAATTGCAAAGTCGGCAAGTTTTTCGCATTCAGAGACGATTTCATTATAAATAACTCCGGCCTGATAGTTATAAACGCCTGTTTCCAAATTTGAAAGGTGTTCTTGTTTTAAGATATCACGAAAGTTATTAATCTCTTCTTCCTTTTGTTGTGCCATAAACAAATTAGCTTCTCCTTCATTTCTGAGATTAAGGTCCATAATTGTAACGGCTTCTCCCACCAGTGCAAACATAATTGAGAGATTATTATCCACCTGATCAGGGAATGCAATTTTCTGGTCCTTTTTACGTACAATCGACTTGCAAAGACTCATACACGAATCACCAATACTCTCCAATTCGTCAATATACTTATACATCGCCCGCAATCGTCTGGCGTTTAAAGGGCTCAACCTGTTTTCACCGATTTTGGTCAGATAATTGGCAATCTCCACTTCCAACCTGTCGCAAAACTCTTCACTCTTTTCTATTTTTCCGACCAGTTTTTCAATTTTCTTTTCGTCCGTTTCTTTATATAGTTTGACAACTTTACTCAACATGACCTTAACTTTTTCAGAGAAAACAAGAATTTCTTTCTTAGCCTGAAATAGCGAAGCCTCGGGAGATGATAAAAGTCCGATTTTAATATGCTGAAGATTGAAACTCTCTTCCGTGTTCCATTGCGGAATCCTCCGGGTAAGACTCATTGAAATTGAAGATACAAAACCGATCAACAGCAGAGCGCTGACCAATTTAAACAACGTTGCAAACAACGGCAAAGCAACCATCACAGCAACTCCCCCCTGAAATGGATCGCCAATGGAAAGGAATATACTCATTTTGGCCACCAACTGAAGCAACACATTGAAAAGCGGAACCACCCATGCAATTGAGAAGACATTAAAAATAAGATGAAACAAAGCTGCTCTTTTTGCAGTCGTGTTCGCTCCTCTTGCAGCCCAACTGGCAATAAGCGAAGATCCTAATGATTCACCCAGAATCATGGTTGCGGCTATATCATACCCGATCCACCCTGATGAACATGCAATAATTGTCAGAAAAATTATTGCAATCGACGACTGAAGAATCATCGCGATTATTCCTCCGAACGTAAAGAATATAATATACGAACCTATACCCAAAGAGCAATAATGATGTAATTGAGTTGCAAATTGCGGATATGCAGATACCTGAGGAAGGTAATCCCTAAGAAACTGAAGTCCCAGGAAAAGAAGCGCAAAACCAAGAATTAATTCTGCCCAGAATTTCCGCATCCTGTTTTTTGAGAATAAGATTGGAAGAGCAACACCTATCATTGCAAGCGACCAAACGCTGATTTCGAGTTTAAAGCCAAGTAAAGAAATAAGCCATACATTAAAGGCAGTTCCGATATTGGCCCCCATGATCATGCTAATGGATTCAGTCAACGACAACATCCCGGCATTTACAAAACTTACAACCATAACAGTCGTTGCAGCCGAAGACTGTATTAATACGGTTATAAATATGCCCGCAAACAATGCTTTAATTTTTGAGGAGGCCATCCCCGTAAGCAGAGAACTAAGTTTCTCGGAACTAACACGTTGAACAGATTCACTTACCAGCTTTACTCCGTACAGAAATAGCCCTAATGACCCGATAAGTGTTAATATTTGCCTTATTCCTAAACCCATTGCATAACCATTTTGAGCAATATAAAATTTCTACAAATTAACACAATCTTAAAAATAATATAAAAAAGAGAAGAAACGATTTATAAGCTCCTCTTTTCTCTATTTATTTGAATATCGGTGATAAATATTTTAATTTCGCCGAATTAACGTTTAAAATTATGTGGAAAATCACAGCTCGGTTTATTCTTCGGAATCGTACTTTATTGCTGATCCTTATTGGCATTGTCACTCTTTTTATGGGCTATGAGGCTCTGCATGTTGAACTCTCATACGAATATGCCCCACTGCTTCCCAAGAAAGATCCCGCATCAGTCGATTATAAAAATTTCAGGGAAAAATTCGGGGAAGAAGGAAACGTAATCTATGTCGGTGTAGAAGATCGTGATTTTTTTAGACTCGACCATTTTAAACATTGGACTCAATTATGCAAATCTCTTTCAAAAGTCGAAGGGGTAGAAAACTTGCTATCCGTTTCAAACTCCTATAAACTGATTAAGAATCAAGAGAAACATAAATTTGAAGTTCAGAAGATATTTCCCGACACCATTCAAAACCAGGAACAATTAGATTCCTTGTCCCGTAGTTTTCATGCTCAACCAATTTATCGCAATAATCTATACAACGAGAAAAGCAACTGTTATCTTCTTGCCATTACGGTAAATAAAGACAAGATGAAAACAAAACAGCGTGAAATGCTGATCTCGAATATTCAAAAGACATGTAATTCATTCTCACAAAATACAGGAATCAGACTGCATTATTCGGGACTACCTTATATCAGGGTTGTTACTGCAGAAAAAATAAAAAAGGAACTTTTCATTTTTGTATTTCTTGCATTAGCTATCTGTATCGCCATATTGTTTGTCTTTTTCCGAACTTTTAAAGCCATTCTTTTTCCGACTATTATTGTAAT
The DNA here is from genome assembly GCA_030706665.1 of Bacteroidota bacterium. Taxonomy (GTDB): domain Bacteria; phylum Bacteroidota; class Bacteroidia; order Bacteroidales; family Prolixibacteraceae; genus JAUZOB01. The sequence continues at coordinate 3,807 of JAUZOB010000087.1, read as the reverse complement.
CATCGGAGTTATATGGGGTGTGGGACTGTTAGCTCTTTTCGGGTATAAGATTACACTTCTTTCCGGAAAGATCCCTGTTCTGTTAATCGTAATTGGGATTTCAAACTGCATCTATCTTTTAAACAAATATCATTACGAATTCAGGATACATAATAATCAGGCAAAAGCCCTGCACCGGGTGATCACACGTATCGGGAAAGCTACATTCCTTTCCAATGTTACGGTAGCAGCCGGTTTTCTGACGTTCATCCTGACCAGCAGCGATATTTTAAGAGAATTTGGGATTGTTGCTTCAATTTCGATCATGGCTCTTTTCGCTCTGGCACTTATTCTCATCCCGATATTCTTCAGTTATTTTGGCCCTCCGGAAGAACGTCATATACGCCATCTTGAGAATAAAAATCTCACACATGTAATCAACGGGTTGATTAATCTTTCCGAAAATCATCGCAAGAAAGTCTATATCGGGTCTGCCATTACTATGTTAATTTGCATCTATGGAGCGACCATGGTCAGGAGTGGCGGATATATGGTCGATGATGTTCCGACCAAAGATCCTATATACAAGGATTTGAAATTCTTTGAAAGCAACTTTGACGGGCTCATGCCGCTCGAGATTGTAATCAACACTTTAAAACCCAATGGCGTTTTAAACTTAGGCACTATTGAAAAGATGGATGAGCTGAACGATTCAATCTCTGCGTTACCCGAAGCATCTTCATCTGTCTCTTTGGTTACAATTATCAAATCGGCCAAGCAGGCATTTTACAATGGTGAGGAAAGTTATTTCTCCGTTCCATCAAGTTCCGAGAAGAACTTTATTCTCGCCTATGCAATGAAAGGACAGTCAAAAGCGAATTTATTACATTCGTTCCTTGATGACAAACGTCAAATGACCCGTATGAGCTTCAGGATTAAAGATGTCGGAACTGAAAAGATGGATAAACTTCACAAACATGTCCTTGCGATGATAAATGAGATCTTCCCAAAGGAAGATTACCAGGTTACTGTCACCGGATCGAGTGTCATATCCTTCAAAGGGACAGAATATATGATTGGTAATCTTTTGCAGACGGTCACCCTTGCACTGCTTCTCATTTCTTTTATCATGGCAACATTGTTCTATTCCTGGAGAATGGTTATTTTATCGCTGATTCCGAATTTGTTTCCATTGATTTTTACAGCATCGGTCATGGGTTTTACCGGCATTCAGATTAAAGTTTCCACCTTGCTGATCTTCCCCATCGCATTCGGGATTGCAGTTGACTGCACAATCCATTATCTGACCCGATACCGGTTTGCCTTGCATTTTACGAAAGGGAATATTGGCGAATCAGTTTCACTGGCATTAAAAGAAACCAGTATCAGCATGATTTATACAACAGCTGTTTTATTTTTCGGATTTGGAATTTTCAGTCTGTCAAGTTTCGGAGGAACAGTTGCCCTTGGAGTCTTAGTCTCGCTTACCGTACTGCTCGGGTTGCTGGCAAACCTTTTCCTACTCCCTTCGTTGCTATTGAGTCTGGAACATCGTCTCACAACAAAGAATTTTGTTGAATCTTTTTCAGCAGAAGACGTAGAAGAATAAGTTGCACGATAGAACGATAATAATAAATAACCATCGAAAATATTTCCCATGAAAGACGAGGTAATGTATTCCACCCGGGAGATTCAGGAACTTGTAAAAAGTTCTTTCGAATCCGAACTGTTACTGATCGGAAATAAAAAACCCGCAGGGCTTTATCAACCGATCTGCTATGCATTACAGAACGGGGGGAAGAGAATTCGGCCGACGTTGGTACTGTTGGCCTGTAATCTTTTTACCGACAATATCCGTAAAGCTTTTCCAATAGCGTTGGCAACCGAGATATTTCACAATTTCACACTTCTCCATGACGACATTATGGATAAAGCAACGGTTCGGAGAAATAAGCCGACGGTTCATGTAAAGTATAATGAAAACACGGCAATTCTTTCGGGAGATGCAATGAATATCCTTGCCTATGAATATTTAAGCAGGAGCGATAACGAAACACTACCTCAGCTACTTGAGTTGTTTAACAAAACAGCCCTTGAAGTATGCGAAGGTCAGCAACTCGATATGGATTTTGAATCCGAGCCTTTGGTATCTATTGATGATTACATCAACATGATCAGACTAAAAACAGCAGTCCTTCTGGCCTGTAGTTTAAAGTCAGGGGCCCTGGCAGCTTGTGCTCCCGAAGAAGATACGGAACTATTATATCAATTCGGAATCAACATCGGACTGGCATTTCAACTTCAGGATGATTTGCTTGATACCTTCGGAGATAAAAAAGTTTTTGGGAAAAATATTGGAGGTGATATTCTTTGCAATAAAAAAACTTATCTGTTATTACAAGCATTAAATGTTTCGGAAGGAAGAAAGAAAAAAGAGTTATTGGATTGGATTTCAAGAAAAGAATATATTCCTCAGGAAAAAATAGAAAGCGTCACATCAATATACAACGACTTAAACATCAAACACATCACAGAAGAGAAGATTGATGCCTATCACCGTCAGGCCATTAATGATCTGAACCGTGTCAGGGTTCCGGAATTCCGGAAAGAGCAGCTCTTTAACCTTACTTCAGAGATGATGAGACGAAACCATTAATGATTCGGTAACAAAACATAGAAACCTGTCCCCCTATTTTTATTTGACTACAAAAAAGTTAATTTTGAGAACGCTTTATTAAAAAAACAATCATATAAAAGCTTAACAGCATGTCCCAAATTGTTGGTAAAGTCATCCAGGTTATCGGACCGGTGGTTGACATCGTTTTCGAAAATGAAGGAAATGAGCTTCCTCAGATTTACGATGCTCTTGAGATTGTACGAGAAGGTAATTCCAACCTTGTTGTTGAATGTCAACAGCACATCGGAGAAAACACAGTCAGAACTATAGCAATGGACTCTACCGACGGACTTCGCAGAGGGATGAAGGTGATTGCCACCGGTAGTCCCATACGTATGCCCGCCGGCACTAATGCCATAGGCCGTTTGCTCAATGTCATCGGAGAACCGGTCGACGGATTGGGTTCCGTTGAAAAAACAGGAGGGTTGAATATTCACAACGCTCCTCCTAAATACGAAGATCTGACTACTGAAACAGAGATTTTGTATACCGGTATCAAAGTAATCGACCTGATTGAACCTTACTCCAAAGGAGGTAAAATCGGACTTTTCGGAGGTGCAGGTGTTGGAAAAACCGTTCTTATTCAGGAATTGATCAACAACATCGCAGTTGCATATAGTGGTTTCTCTGTATTCGCAGGAGTTGGAGAACGTACCCGTGAAGGGAATGACCTGTTGCGTGAAATGATAGAAGCCAATATTGTTGATTATGGCGAAGAATTTAAAAAGGGGATGGAGTCCGGCAACTGGGATCTTTCGAAAGTTGACCCGGCGAAACTTAAAGAATCGAAACTTGCCATGGTGTTCGGTCAGATGAACGAACCTCCCGGAGCACGTGCCCGCGTTGCCCTTTCAGGATTAACAATCGCCGAAAGCCTTCGTGACGGAGATGGAACCGGGAAAGGTCGCGACATTCTTTTCTTTATTGATAATGTATTCCGTTTTACACAGGCAGGATCTGAAGTATCAGCCCTTCTCGGCCGTATGCCTTCTGCCGTAGGTTATCAACCTACTCTTTCGTCAGAGATGGGATTCATGCAAGAACGTATTACGTCTACCCGCCATGGGTCTATTACTTCCGTACAGGCCGTTTATGTCCCTGCGGATGACTTGACTGACCCTGCTCCTGCAACAACATTTGCGCACCTTGAT
>JAUZOB010000086.1 GCA_030706665.1 Bacteroidota bacterium | reverse complement strand
CTTTCGGGACCTGTGGTGTTTTTTATAAGTGCAATTTCTTTCTGATAATATTTTAACGCTTTTTCTTTTTGCCCGAGAGCTGCATATGATCGGGACAACATTTCGTGTGCAGATATTTTGGATTGAGGGTCTTTCGATTGAATAAATGGGAAAGCCGTTTTGATAGCTTTTTTAAACTGATGTTGGTCAAAATAAATATTGGCAATATTATTTTTGCAACTGGTTATTGAAGCCGCGTTCTTAAGTGAATCTTTTAGCAAATAATTCAATGCATTATAATTGAATTGTAGAGAGTTTTCGTAATCACCTTTTAATCTACATATATTACCAATATTAACATAGGCTGTTCCTAGTTGATCTTCTTTGATAGGAATGCTTGATTTAATTATATCTACAGCTTTGTTGTAAAAATCTAAAGCTTCTTGATACTTGCCCAGTTGTTTGTTGAGGATTCCCAATCCATTATAAGTGAAAAAGAGCAGCGGATTCCTGGCTCCGAAGTTTTTCTCTCCATATGTTTTTGCCTGAAGCAGGGCTGCCTCAGCTTTTTCAAAATCGCCTAATGCTATAAAATCCTGTCCTTTGTAAAGGAAAGAATAGTACTTGTTAACCTCTTTGGTTTGTGCAAATGTTGTACTTGGATTTGGGAAAAGGAGAAAGAATAAGAAGAGTAAGACCAAAAAGAATGTTTTTTTTTTGTCTTTTAATATGCAGTCATTCAGTATCATATAAATTGTTAATCAAAAAAAACAAAAAAAATTAAAATATCGGGGTCACCTTTTCCTCTTTTTCGGAATAAATGGGTGTAAGGGATATTTAAACTTTAGTTACTCATTTAAACTTTTAAAGTTATGAAAACTTTATTTGCCAACAAAAAGAACAGTGTAAAAAATAATGCAAATTTTGAAGTTTTATCAGTTTCTGAACTCAATAAGGTTAAAGGTGGCGGAGAATCTAACGATCAACCTGGTGGTGGTTCTGATACATGGGGTCTTCCTCCAAGAAAGTAATTTGGATTCAAAGGATCGATATATTATCAGGATGTAAATATTGTATGTCCTTGAAAGATGTAATGTTGTCGGAAATGTACGGAGAAGTCATTCGTTCTGTGTTTTTTATCTTCTTCAATTTTTGTGATGATCCTGTAGAATCCGAAAAACAATGCATCCCCGAAGGGATACAAAATTAATCAGACTGATGTTTTTTAGTCAAAGGAGCAATTTTGCGTGAGCCGCTGTAGAGTTCGTATTTTCTGAACTGACATTCAAGGCCTCCGTTAAATAGATCAATTTTGACAGATGGTTTGAGACCAATTTTATCAAAACATACTTTGTTATAGCTTAACACCCAGGCTGTGTGATTTGAGAAATGATGTTTAAGTCTTTCTCCGATCATATCATACAAAGAAAATAACTGGTCAGGTTTCATGCGTTCTCCATATGGAGGATTCATCATGATTAACCCTTGAGAAGAAGGGGCAGCTAATTCTGCAAAATCTTTAACCTGAAAGTTGATATCTTTCAAGCCTGCCTGACGCGCGTTTTCTTTAGCAATAGCAATATTGCGAATTGAAATATCTGATGCATAAATTTTACATTGAGGCGTTACTTCTGTATCCTCATCGTATATTTGAGTCAGCAGATCTTCATCAAAATCTTTCCAGTTTTCGAAAGCAAACTTTTTGCGGAAGATACCTGGTGCAATATTACGGGCTATTAATGTAGCTTCAATAGGGATTGTGCCTGATCCGCACATCGGATCAATGAAGTCGCATTCACCTTTCCAGCCTGAAAGCAAAATCATTCCTGCAGCAAGAACTTCATTAAGCGGAGCTTCGTTTTGTGCAAGACGATATCCTCTTTTGTGAAGAGATTCTCCTGAGCTGTCCAAAGAAAGGGTACATTTCTTATCTGAAATATGAACATGGATTGGTACATCCGGTGTTTCACTATTTACAGATGGCCTTTTCCCAAATTTATTTCGAAAGCTATCAACAATAGCATCTTTAACTTTCAACGAGATAAACATGGAGTTTGTAAAGGTGTCGCCTGACAGTGTAGAACTGACAGCGATTGTTTGTTTTTGTGTAAAGTAGTCGTCCCATGGAACATCAAATGCTCCTTTGTATAGGGTCTCCTGATCTGTTACTGTAAAAGATGCAATTTCTTTAAAAACACGCAACGCAGTTCTTAGATAAAAATTAGCTTTATACAGAACTTCTTTGTCTCCGGTGAACGAAACTGCTCTGACAAGAGAAGTAATGTTTTCTGCTCCGATAGATTTTAATTCTTCTGCCAGTATTGGTTCGAGTCCGGCAAATGTTTTTGCAACAAATTTTTCGTTTTTCACGATTTCTGCTATTTTCTGATTTAAATTTAAATTCCTGCTCCGTCAATAAATTGAGCACTTTTGGCAGTATACTGAATAATTTTTGAATTTGCTTTGATATCGCGGGTAATCCAAACGTTCCCTCCGATAACGGAATTCTCTCCGATTGTTACTCTCCCAAGAATTGTTGCTTGTGCGTATATTACAACATTATCTTCGACAATAGGGTGACGTGGAATGCCTTTAATGGGGTTCCCCTCGCTATCGAGAGGGAAGCTTTTTGCTCCTAATGTTACCCCTTGATATAGCTTTACCCGGTTTCCTATAATACAGGTCGAACCTATAACGACACCTGTTCCGTGATCAATTGTGAAATGTTCTCCTATTTCAGCCATAGGATGAATGTCGATCCCTGTTTCGGAATGGGCCATTTCTGAAATAATACGTGGAATAAGAGGTACACCCAGTTTGTGTAATTGATGCGCAATTCTATAACTTGAGATAGCCCTGATAGCTGGATAACAAAAAATGACTTCTCCAAAGCTTACGGCAGCAGGATCTCCCACGTAAGCTGCTTCAACGTCGGTCGTCAGTTTTCTTCTTAATTCCGGAAGATCGTTTATGAATTGTGTGGCAATAATGTGCGATTTTTCACAATGATCCAGTGATGATGCATTGGCTGGATCATAATTTTGGAAGCATAGTCCGGCCTGAATTTGGTCGTACAAGATTCTATAAACTTCATCAAGGTAAACTCCCAGATAAAATCCTAAATGTGCAGTGTTGCGTGTCGTATCTCCAAAGAAGCCAGGGAAGATTATTTCACGTAATTTATCCACCAGCTTTTTTAATACTTCCGAAGATGGCAACGGGACATTGTCAGGATGCCTGTGACTAATAGAGGTTAATGTCGATGGATCTGACAGTCTATTTACTACCTCTGTGAAATCGGGACCAAAGCAAGGTGTAGTCATAGTTGTTTGTTTTTCGCAAAGATATTTTAAATACGCTTTAAAAGAACAGAGCCGATAAAAGCTCCGTTCCTCTTTAAGGTTTTGTAAGTATTTTCTCGTAAGCTCTTTTATCTTTAAGGAGCTCAAGTGCCTTATCTATACTCTTATCTTTTGTATTCATCACCTCGTAAAATTTATCCTGATCAAACAGATCTCTGGCAACAAGTGCTTTTATTTGAAGCTTCATATCATCTGATATTGCTTTTATACTTTCAGTATCTTTCTTAATCCCTTCTTTTTCTCCTAAAGAAGCAACTTCTTCTATCATTGCGTCTGATATCTCGAACTTCTTTAAGAATCCGGGGAAATCAGGATAAGCTTGTTTGATCGTTTCTCGGTTTTTGTCGATATAATTAATTACATATGGGAATAATACATTCTTTCTAATTAGTGCGTTGAAATATTGGTAATGGGAAGAAGTATCAAGAGGGACAAAAATATCAGGCATAATTCCTCCACCGCCATAAACAACTCGCTTGTTAATTAATGTCTGATAGCGTAATGTATCGACAAAACGGACACTGTCTTTATGGAAAAGTTCTCCGTCTTCGTATCTTTTCTTTAGATCTTCCTGATATTCATTAATGCCATTCTTGTAAGGTTTCTGGATACAGCGACCTGAAGGAGTATAGTAATGAGCTGTCGTCAGACGTATCATTGAACCGTCGTTTAGTAAAAACGGTTGTTGAACCAGTCCTTTTCCGAAAGAGCGGCGACCGATTACAATACCACGGTCCCAGTCTTGTATCGCTCCGGTAACAATTTCGCTTGCAGAGGCTGATCCTTCATCGATCAGGACAATTAGTTTTCCCTGTTCAAATTCACCGGATGAAGAAGCCCTGTAATCCTTACGAGGACTTTTTATTCCCTGTGTATAAACAATCATTTTTTTGTCGGAAATGAAATTATCCACCATGTCAGTAGCCGCGTTAAGAAGTCCGCCTCCATTTCCTCTCAAATCAAGTACAAGGTTTGTAATGTTCTGCTTTTTCAGTTCTTTTAAAGCCTTGTCAAATTCTTCGGTTGTTGTTTCTGCAAAGCGGTTAACTTTTATATAACCGGTTTCTTTATTGAGCAGATAAGAAGCATCAACACTGTAGATCGGTATTACGTCGCGGATGATTGTAAAATCCAAAAGTTCTTTTGTGTTTTTCCTTTTAACTTTGAGATCTACTCTGGTGCCTTTGGTTCCCCGTAACATTTTAAAAACATCGCTGTTCTGTAACTTAACACCGCAGGTGGGTTTACCGTCGACAAAGAGAATTCGGTCACCGGGTATGAGTCCGACTTTTTCGGATGGACCACCGGGTATGGTTGTTACGACAAGAAGTGTATCTTGAAATATATTGAATGATATCCCAATTCCTTCGAATCCGCCTTGTAGTGGCTCATTCATTTTTTTTACTTCATCGCGGGGAATATATACCGAATGAGGATCAAGCTTTGCCATCATTTCACTAATAGCTGTCTCTGTTAATTTTTCCAGATTAGTGGAATCGACATAAGTTGATTCGATGATGTTTAATAAACGACCGAATTTAATTGCTTGGGTCTCAAAACTCTGTGCTTTTGATTGTGTATTGATAAAAAAAGACAGTATGATTAGACATAGCAACTTGGAGAATGAAATGTTTCTCATAGATAATGACTTTTCTTTTATATTATGACATTACGACAAAGATAAAAGAATGATTCTTGTTGAGGCGATTATTTATATATTTTAACATGAATAAGTTGATTCAGCATGATGAAGAATGTATGGCATGGAATACTTACCGTTGTTTTTGAGGATTGGCGTTTTAAGAGTCAATCGGAATACAATTTTTTTGTTAGTTGTGATTCTGATTATTTTGAAATAGAAAGAGGCTGATACAAAAGGTTTCTTTATTAATTTACTCGCTTTAGTATTGATTCATATTAGAGAGAGTATAATTATTTCTAAAGGACCTTTTGTGTCAACCTCATATATATCAAAATATGGAATTAGCTTATTCCCATTCTATAGTTGCGGGCGGTTTGGAACTAATATCATAGACAACCCTGTTGATTCCTCTGACTTTATTGATAATATCGTTGGATATTTTTGCCAGAAAATCATAAGGAAGATGAACCCAGTCTGCTGTCATACCATCGGTAGAGGCAACTGCACGAAGAGCTACTACATTCTCGTATGTTCTTTCATCTCCCATAACGCCTACAGATTGAACAGGCAAGAGCATTACGCCGGCTTGCCATACTTTATCGTACAATCCCCATTCTTTTAGTCCGTTGATGAAGATAGCATCAGCTTCCTGAAGAACACGGACTTTCTCTGCAGTAACATCGCTGAGAATTCTGATTCCCAATCCTGGACCCGGGAATGGATGACGTCCAAGAAGTTCGGACTTAAGTCCGAGAGCTTTGCCAACCCGGCGTACCTCATCTTTAAAAAGAAGTTTCAATGGTTCTACTACTGTCAACTTCATTTTATCCGGAAGGCCACCTACATTATGATGTGATTTGATTGTTGCAGATGGTCCGTTTACAGAGACAGATTCAATAACATCAGGATAGATTGTGCCTTGGGCAAGCCATTTCACATTCTGTATCTTGTGTGATTCTTCGTCAAATACTTCGATGAAATCACGACCAATAATCTTGCGTTTCTGTTCAGGATCGACAATGTCTTTTAGATCGTCGAGGAATTTTTTAGTAGCATCAACTCCAATTACATTCAGTCCCATGTCTTTATAAGAAAGAAGAACCGAATCAAATTCATCTTTACGTAACAGACCATTATTAACAAAGATGCAAGTAAGGTTTTGATCGATTGCTTTATGTAAAAGTACTGCTGCAACCGATGAGTCAACACCACCGGAGAGTCCGAGAACTACCTTATCGCTTCCCAGTTGTTTGCGGAGTTCCTGAACCGTTGTTTCGATAAATGAATCAGGAGTCCAGTTCTGACTGCATCCACAAATGTCGATAACGAAATTTTTTAAAAGCTGAGTTCCTTCGAGGGAATGATATACTTCCGGGTGGAATTGTATACCGTAACTTTGTTCCCCTTCGACTTTGAAAGCAGCAAAACGTACATCGTGTGTACTGGCAATGATTTTATAATTTTCAGGAATACGTTCGATGGTATCACCATGGGACATCCAAACCTGAGTGTTGTCACTCATATTCTTGAAAAGCTCATTGCTGTGGTCGATAAAAGCCAGATTTGCGCGACCATATTCACGTGTATTCGAAGCTTTCACTTCTCCACCGAAACAGTGAGCCAGATATTGTGCTCCATAACATACACCGAGAAGCGGTAATTTGCCCTTTATCCCTTCTATATTGGGATTGGGAGCATTTTCATCTCTAACTGAAGAGGGGCTTCCTGAGAGGATAACTCCTTTTACGCTTTCGTCGATAGTCGGATAGTGATTAAAAGGGTAGATTTCGCAATAAACATTTAACTCACGGATACGGCGACCAATAAGTTGGGTGTATTGCGAACCGAAATCCAGAATAAGAATTTTCTCCTGCATTGTACTCTGTTCTAATTTTTAATTGCAAAGATAAATAATTTCATCTGACAAAGAGCTTTCCCTGTAAATTACGGTGATAGCCTTATTAAAAAAGAAATATAAGAGTTCTTTTAATTCATGATACGTGACAGGTCTTTCTCTTCGCTTTGAATTGAATTATTTCTTTGTTGCATGAAGAGAGAGTGATTGATTTCAAGTAAGTGGAATTCTTTATTGATATTAAAAAAATAAAAGGACAGATTCTTACGAATCTATCCTTTTCCCAAACTAACTAACCTAACTAAACCTAAACTTATGAAAAAAACTACATTGCAAATATACGACGATATAGTGTTAGGGTTCTCAAAAAAATGTTAAAGCGTGTTAAATGTTTTTCCGGTGTTATTTATTGAGATACAAATGTATAGGTAATAGAACCTCTCTGCTGTGCAGGAGCCCCTGGGTCGGAGTTGAATAAAGAGCCGAGAGCCGCTTTTTGTGCATAAGCCGCTATCATAGGATTCTTATCTGCATTTCGGGGAATTGCCTGAATGACTCTTCCCATGCGATCAACTACAATGTCGACAGTAACTCTTCCACCATATTGAGAAAGATAGGTTGGGATAAGGAAACGTACGTGGTAGCGATTGGGTAAATTATAATGGTTATAACTTTTCCCGGTATAAATAACATTTCGAATAGAGTCGCGTGATTGATTTTTAGTGGTAACGGCGGGCATCTTGACGTCGCCAAGATCCGGTATCTTTTGAGATAGCTGTTGATTTACTCTTTCGGAAAGAGCTTTTGCCTCACGAACCTCCCGATTATATTCTTCATCGAAGAATCGGTCATTTGTTCGGTTCTTCCCAGTGTAAGCGTCATTTGAAGCCTGAGAGCTTAGGGATGGATTCCTGGAGGATTGATTTGAGAGGTATTCCTGGCTTTTCGCAGCTTCTTGTTTGAGCTCCTGGGGAGTCTTCGGAAGATCTTCGATCTGTTCCATTTGTACCACTATCGATTCATCTTTGTGTTGCTTTGTTTTATAGAATTCGGTAATAAGTAAAAATGAAAAAAGGGCCAAGTGAAAGATCAGGGTCCCGATTATTCCGTAGATATATTTTCGATATAATTTTTGAAGCTTGTTCATAATGCTCCGGCAAAATTAGAAAAAAACCGTTTGGTTATCCGGAGATCAAAGAAGAAATAAGGAAAGTATAAAAATAAAAAGCGGGTCTCAGTTAAGAGATGCACTATTGAAGCCACTAAAGACCCCTCTTTTTAAATCCTGGATTTTCTTTTCAACATCAATTAATAATTGTTCTTTGCTATTTTCAATAAAAAGCTGATCAGTATTATTCAGCCCCAGGATATACTTCCTTATAGTCAGGAGTTCTTCCAAATGTTCATTAAATTCTTTTCTTCCCATTATGGTATATTAATTTATAATTTCCGAAAGTTAGTCAACAAATTAGAACCCAAAGTTAAGAAGATATTAAATAAAGCGAAAAAGCCCCTGAAAAGGGGCTTTTTTTAATTTCTAAATGATTCCATGGTTTGTTGAATGATTTTAATCATGTCATCATAGTTTCTTTCCATACTTACTAATAGCTTGTTCTGTGCTCTTGCTCTTACCAGATTATGATCCGGAGATTTAATCTTATAATAGTTATCTCCGTCGATATAGTCCATTAAGAAACGAAGGACTTGTTCGTATGTAATATATTTGGCAGAGAAAGCAAGATGTTCAATTTCGCTTTTGGTTAAAAATGAAAGCGTCTGCGATAAATACCCTTCAGTATAAGCACGGAAGATGTTAAGATCCATCTCTACATTTGCTAAATTCGGATCGTCTTCGAGGCCAGTGTTGGTATACGAACGCATTGCATCTCCATAGTCATTCAGTACTGTACTATTCAGTACGGTGTCTAAATCGATCACACACAATACTTCTCCGTTATTATCGAAAAGAATATTGTTGATTTTCGTATCGTTATGAGTCACACGGGTCGGGATCGTGCCGTCTTCAACTAATGTCCAGAAATCAAGCATTTCTTTACGGCGGCTTTCAATCCAGTCGATCTCTTCTGTTACCAGTGCCTTTCGTCCGACAGGGTCTTTGGCAAGGACTTCATCCCATTGCGAAAAGCGATACCTGATATTGTGGAATCCGGGTAGAATATCCGTAAGTGGTTCTTTTAGATCGGCAACCATTGCTTGGAATAAACCAATTCCTTTGCCTCCCTGAAATGCCAATTCCGGAGTACGGGCAGCCTGATAGGTAATGTTGTCTTTAATAAAGATACATACAGCCCAATATTCTCCCTGTTCGTCCTGATAATAGAGCTTTTTATCGGTGGTGGGGACAACGGTCATTACCTGACGTAATGGATCTCCTCCCGCAGCGATAACTTTCTTTTTGATGTGATTGGTTACTTTGTAGATGTTATCCATCATAGCAGGAACATTTTTAAAGATATTCTTGTTCTTGCGCTGTAATAGATAATCATCTGCTTCTGCTTCACAAGTTTCGATGTAGAAAGTGTCATTAATAAAACCTTCTCCCAGAGGTTTTACAGTCTTGACAGTTCCATCAAGTTGAAACTGGCTGGCTACAGTCATAAGGATGTCTTTCATAGATGTGAATTTTTGTATCGGACAGATTTATTCCCATAGATTAGAAGGGTAATCTCCTTGTTCGATAAGCTTATTAAGTTGATTTATAACTAGTGGTTTATCTTCCGGGTAGGTAACTCCGAACCATGTTGAGTCGCAGTCAAGTACTTTTACTGATATTTTACCGTGATTGAGCGCATCCGACACTACAAATGGGAAGAAAAATTCAGATTTAAGTTCCTGTCCCTGCTCTGTTATAAAGGTTCGAAAATCGGTTTCCAGGAATTGAAAAAATGAGGGTTTAAATGCCCAACAATTCATTGAAACAGGAGTCCCTTGTTTTATTGGATAACGTTTGTCATCTTCAAAGTAGAAGATTCCGCCATCTTCGGCTTTTATCTTAGTGCGTTCGTTTATCTCGACTAAATTACCGTTTGAATCCGTTTGGCAAACACCTCTTGAAACAGTTCCATTTTCAGATAGAGTCTTTTCAATGTGATACCCAACCATGCAATATTCGTAATCAGACATATTGGGATGGTTTAAATATTCGGCAAGTGCGCAATAGGCATTTTTGCCATAGAAGTCATCTGCATTGATAATTGCAAATGGTTCTTTAATCGCATCTTTGGCCATTAAAACGGCATGGCCTGTTCCCCATGGCTTTTGTCGTTCAGGGGTGTACGTTAAGCCTTCTGGAATTTTATTTAGTTCCTGATAAACGTAGACAGTCTCAATTTTCCCTTTTAACTTGGGCTCGAAAGTATTTTTAAATGCCTCTGCAAATGATTCACGGATGACAAAGACAACTTTTCCAAATCCAGCTCGAATCGCATCGTAAATTGAATATTCAATAATAGTTTCTCCGTTCGGACCAAACGGGTCAATCTGTTTCAGTCCTCCATAGCGGCTGCCCATTCCGGCAGCAAGGATCAGTAATGTTGGTTTCATAATGCTTAATTTACTTGTGGTATAATATGTGTTTGTGTTTTAGTATTATGGTAGTCAACTACAAACGTGTTTGTATTCTTGCCTTTTTCGATAAGAAATTAAGAAATGCCAAAATACAAAATATTCCGTTATGAATGAAAAATGACGCTAAGTTCGATTACTCATGTGGTCGCAGCACATGAATAAGACTGAATGTTTAATTGTTATTGTATTCTTTGGGAAGATGCTCGGGGACTACAAGAAGATGAATTTCGTTGTGTCTTTTAAAGAATTTGAATGGAGGGTCGTATCCCATAAAGATATATTTGTCAGTATAGACAATGTTTCTCTTGTCAAGAATCTTTTTTAATTCAATGATTCTTGCTTTGATCTTTTTTTGGGAAGCAAATCCTCCGAATCTAAGGGAAGCGGTATAGTAGCTTGTTGACCTTAGGATGCGAATACTATTTTCATTAGGTTTTGGGAATTCTTCGAAATGCATATTTTCAGGCATAACAAATCGCATGATCAGACGGTTGTGGGTTTCTTCTTCGATATGAACCGGAGAGGTCATTGCAATTTGTCTTTTTGTCGTATTTTCACCAACAATATAGTCGTAAAGTTTCATGAACGCTTTATTCCTGCCTGTGTCATAATTTCCATCAACAGTATAAGACGCTGTGGTTGAGGGAGGGTAAAATCGAATTTCAAAGTTACCCTCAGAATAAAGTACCTTATATTTT
>JAUZOB010000085.1 GCA_030706665.1 Bacteroidota bacterium | reverse complement strand
GTTTCAATGAACTGTACCCCATTTTTGAACCCTACATATTTGCGGATTTTTGCATCCTGTTTCAAAATGACAAAGTCGCCTTCCTGCTCCCATGTCAGGGTAGGAAGAGACGAATCTACATTCCGGAAGTTAATTTTGCCCGTATTCGGAAAATGATTGTTCAGCTCGATGACAACAGAATGAGTTCCCTTTAAATCAGCAGAAATGAAAGGTTCTTTCATTTTCTTCCCGTCAACCACGAATGATTTGACCGTGTTGCCAAAACCTTTCAACTCAATGTTCAGGACAGCATCCCGATATTTGAAATTGTTTAAAGTCTTATCTCCTTCAATTGACTGAGGAACGAAAGGTTTGAAACGTATTCCGTCAGTCTGGAAATCCATCCCGTAATAGAGCTTAAAAACCATGCTTAGATTACCGGCTACGCTCCACAATTGTCTCGGTGAACTTCCGGCAGTCGTTTTATAATCACCGTTTGTAGCAACCAGATTTTCCCGGTTCGATAAAGCTAACGCAGCAACCCTGTAAATGGTTGCGATACTTTGCAAAACAGCCTTTTGATTCCCTGCTTTTGCAGCTGCCAGAGTCCAGTAAGCTTGTACAAAAGGCCAGACCGAATTATTGTGGTATGAGAATGAATTCGGGATCTGAGGAAAGATACACGGAGTTCCAAATTCTGTAACCGGAGTATTGGCAATAATTTGTTTTTGCTGTGCGGGATTTGCAATGCCGAACAACACACATAAAGCTTCTCCAAGAGCATCCGAGCGTTTCGAGATAATTGAATAATTTTTCCCGTATAAATATTGAGCATAGTAACCTTTGTCTTTCATCCACAGATACCGGTTTATTCCATCCTTTATCTTTGCGGCAGCTGCTTGGTATTCAGCATCCGGCAATTTCAGTTCCCGGGCCATTAACGACAGTATCTGATAGGTGCGGTAGTGAACCGCATTGGTTCCCAAGTCCTGGGAATGAAAGATATCAATCGGTTCCATCCAGGCCGGATAGGTTTGCGACCTCCAGTCCATAAAAGAAGATTCACCGAATCGCATTCCGGTCGCATGATTATTAATGGTCAGCTGATCATCGTTCGCAGTATTTTTAATGATCTGAAATGCATTCGCCAACCACTCTTTATCGCCGGTCACTTTATAGATTTCCCATGCGGCAAGACTCCAGACCACCCGGTCGGTTGACACAGGCCATGATCCGCCGGTTCCGGTATCCTGAATAATCTTCTTGTTCTGCACCTTTTTCATCAGACTTATCTTCGACGCTTCCGGATTAATAATTGCCAACGCAAGGTCAATGGAATAGCTGATATCGCGGGTCCAGACTCCGGTCCAAGCCTCTCCGGCCATGAAAGCTCCATCAGAACGCACATCTTTAAGCATTTCCTCAACTGACAGGTTATAAAAGGCATCCACCAACTGGATATTTGATTTATACCGGGGGAACGAGGTCAAATCCGTGGTAAGTTTCCAATCGGAATAATTTGGCTGGGCATAGCATTTTTCGTCTTTTACGCCCTGATAATTGGAAATAAGATGTTCGGGTGAAAGTACAAAAGCTTTACATGGTGATTGAATTACACTATCTGAATAAACAGTGAACTTATCAGACTTGTAAATAACAGATTTTCTATCCTGAGATGTAGCTGAAAAACACATCAGCATAAAGAGTAAATAAAGAATTGATAATTTCATTCGTTTTTTGGTTTTTTAAGTTTAATCAAATGATAACACCCAAACTCCCTGCATTTTATTAGACTTCAATTTTAGAATAACAGGGACCATTGTTTCTCCTGATCCGGATAAAATAAATTCCAAAATCCGGATTGTCTTCAAAAATACGCTATGTATAAATGAATTTAAATAAACAAATTGGTGTTTTTTTTAAACGTTTTGGCAATATTAATTGCCCTTATAAAAATGCAGAATGTCCTGATATAGCAGATAAAATCAATTATCAATTCAACCACCCGATTGATTTTGTCTGTTTTCTATGATACCTTTAATAAAAAAAACGTCCTATGGATAAGTTGCAAAATAAACTCGAAGAGATTAGATCATTTTGTCGAACAAATTCTAATCCGGCATTGGTTGAGAAGTATTCCCGTTATTTCAAAGAGGGATATGATGCCTATGGATTGGACTCAAAGAATATGATCAACCAAAAAGAATATTGGTTAAACGACTGGAAAGAAGAATTATCGATTGATGACTATCTTGCCTTAGGAGATAAATTATTTGAATCGGGGAAATATGAAGAAGGCAGTTTTGCAATTCTTTTCATTGCTTCCTTTAAAAAACAATTTACGTCCCGGATATTTGAACACATCGGGAGATGGCTTGAAAAAGGGGTTAATAACTGGGCCCATAGTGATGTTATTGTTGGCGAAGTCATTTCCCACTTTATCAAAAAAGAGATTGTAACATTATCTGTATTTGAAGAGTGGAGCCAATCATCTTCACGTTGGAAACGAAGAGCTGTTCCGGTTTCGCTCATCCAGGCTCTTAAAAATGGATCTGAACCAAACGATCTTTTCCTTCTCATCGATCCAATGATGTTAGACGTAGAGAGAGTTGTTCATCAAGGACTCGGATGGTTATTAAGAGAAATCTGGAAGAAATATCCACAAGAAACAGAATCCTTTTTATTAAGATGGAAAGATTCATGTGCCCGGTTAATCATTCAATATGCCACAGAAAAGATGGATAAGTCACAGAAAGAACGTTTTAAAAAAGCTGTCACGAAGAGATAGAAGCAATCTTCATAATACCTTCGGTTGCAGGATAAATTGTCCCTCAGTCAAAAATATTATCTTTGTGGCGGAACAGAGATGGTAGTTGAAATAAGTCAAAAAAGGGGTCACGTTCAACACCATTAATGCTGAAATCTATTTTTAATCATGGGAAAAGATAAACTTTTTGGGAAGACACTTGAAGAATTAAAAACTGTTGTATCAGATCTTGGTCTGCCTTCATTTACAGCTAAGCAGATAGCAGACTGGCTCTATCACAAAGAAATTTCTTCAATTGAAGAGATGAGCAATTTATCAAAGCATGCACGCTCTCTGCTTTCTGAAAAATATGATTTCGGACTTATCCCTCATTCGAATGTTCAGGAGTCAATTGACGGCACTAAAAAATATTTGTTCCCTACCGACTCCGGGAAATTCATTGAATCAGCATATATCCCCGAAGAAGACAGAGCGACATTGTGCGTTTCTTCGCAAGTCGGATGCAAAATGGGATGTTTGTTCTGCATGACCGGGAAGCAGGGATTTAACGGTCAACTTACACCAGGAGAGATTTTAAATCAAATTCGATCTCTACCCGAACGCAATAGGTTATCGAACATAGTCTATATGGGAATGGGAGAACCGTTCGACAATCCTGATTCAGTGATGAAAAGTCTGGAGATTCTCACCTCTGACTATGGCTTCGGAATGAGCCCCAGGCGTATTACCGTTTCAACAATTGGCATTATTCCGTCAATGCTTCGTTTTTTAAACGACAGCGAATGTCATTTGGCGATTTCACTTCATTCTCCTTTTGATGAAGAACGCCGCAAACTTATGCCTATCCAACAGACCTATCCGATACAGCAAGTTATATCCGCTTTAAAAGATTTTGATTTTTCACACCAACGCCGAGTCTCTTTTGAATACATCATGTTTAAAGGCATAAATGATTCTCCTGTTCACGTAAAAGAGCTTTGCCGATTATTAAACGGTATAAAATGCAGAATCAATTTGATCCGATTCCATGCAATTCCGGACACTCCGCTCGAAGGTTCTTCCTTAAAGGTAATGGAATCTTTCCGCGACCATCTTAACGACAAAGGAATTATTACGACCATTCGTAAATCGAGAGGCCAGGATATTTTTGCTGCATGCGGAATGCTTTCTACCAAAAAACTTCTACAGAAAGAGAACGGGACTGACCTTTAAAAGAAATCAGCCCGAAGGTTTCATTTGATTGATCCTCCGGGCTTGAAATCTGAAAGTCATTCGATCTGATAATTCTGCATCAACACAAAACTATCGCTTTCTGAAAAGATAAATTGAGAGAGATTATAGGTGGATTAATCTCTGCTGCAATCTATCTGTCTTTACTTAAGATTAGTTGAGTATGATTTGGTTTGTATTTGAAATCTTATTCAACTCGAATTGTACGAATTCCATACCCTTCCAGCTTTATTTCAGGTACGATTTCGATCCCCTGATCTTTTGCATCATTAATCGCATACACACTGACTGGCTTTGAAAGTCTTGAATGAATTATTGTTTTTGCCTTAACAGGTGTCGGATTATACAATCGTGCAATTAATCCCTTTCCATCTTCAGAAGGACGAATAGAAGTTATAACAATCGGAGTCTCATCATCTAACACAAAAACAGGATTAATACTTTTGCCTGCAGGGATAGAAATAAGAGGCTGACTGATTGAAGTTCCGAATCGGTTTGCTATTGCAGCATCAAAATCTGCATGGCCCCAAATAGAATAATTAAAGACAACAGGACCTTCCTGATATGCTTTATAATTGGTGTGCCAAGAGTTATTCATTACCCATGAATATAAGCGCGAAGACGAAGAAGCATGAGTTGCCCAACTTTGCCCCGGGCCTTTCTTCCAATCTTCACCTAACATTCCTCCTACTTCTAGCAACGGAGCATCGGGTGAAGCCAGGGTTACGCCATTCTTATCATTACTTACATCGACCCACCGCTGGATAGTATAGTAGTTTTTATTGGCACCTGCCAATTGATCTTTTTCGGGACGGACAACAGCCCATGCCATATCCATGCGAGTCTCCGGGTTGGAAATATTGAATGGGAAAGCAAAACGAACATTCTCTTTATCCAGGACTTTTTCTTTATCCACGGTATTAATAATGTCAATACGATCAGTCCCTGCAATCAAACGTACTTCCCGAGTCAGTTTTTTACATCCGGGAGCATCCGATTCCACTACTAATGAACAAACCACCGGTCCTTCTTCTCCTTTTCGGATCACAGGTTTAGGATTAGTGCGAGGATTTGATGCATCGGATCCGGTATATACATAAGCATTCAACCCTTCTGTCTCAGCCAGATTTTGATTATCGCTCTTACGAATTAATTGACTGATATTCCCGGTCATCGGATCAAGTACTACTTTATAAAAATCATTTTCAAGAGTATTTTCAGTTACCGACATTTGCAATTTTGTCTGAGATTCTGATCTTGAGAACTTATAAAAGATATTCCCCATTGCAGGCACAACTGTCGACTTAAAAACATATTCGCCATTTGTAAGTTTCTGTAAAGGACACAGATTTCCATCCTCATCAGACAAAGACATTATTCCCTTTCCCGGAATCAACCCCGTTGGCAAAGTAACCAAATCGTTTCGATTCCAGGATGAAGCATTAAGTACATTTACTCCGTTCTGTCTTGCATTGGGATCTGTCAATGCGGTTTTAACCTCATTGAGAAGTGCCTTTGATATAGAATCGGCTTTTAATGCAAAAAGCTGTTTTACGGCCCATTGTCCTTTCACAAAAGGACTTTCGGGTTCTGATATACTATTATGAGCGCCCCATGTATGTTCCGAATACAACAAAACATTATTCCATGCATCATAGAATTGATTAAACGGGAATTTTGAAGGATTCGTTAAAGACCATAAAACCTCAGCTTGCGAGATACGCTCTGCGGATTGACGATTCATTGCTGTTTCAAGTGCCGAAGATCCCGCACCGTCTTCCCAATAGGGAGTAAAGTCGCCTGAATAAGTTGGAAGTTGAGTTCCATACTTAGATTCAAAATCTTTAAACATGGGAACTGTCAGTGAAATTTTGAGTTTGGGAGAAATATATTTTTCATTCCAGGTTTTCACATAATCAGGCAATTCTATATCGGGGTATCCATTGTCGCCCCCAATGGTATAACGGACCATCACCATATCATAGGGATAATTCGTTTGATTCAGTTTTTTCAGTAATGACAGTAAGGGAGCAGCTTCTGTACGAGGCAGACTACCTCCATGGAATGTAGCATATCCAAGTGAGGTTATCCAGACTAATACTTTATCTTTCCCCGAAGGAGATTTCCAATAAAAGGGCTTGTCACCCCATGTCGAGATGGTATGTCCGATTCGATCAAATGGATTTGGGCCGATGGAGAAATATTTAATCCCGTTGAATGCCATTGCAGGAACAATTCCCCATGAGTATCCGGGTACATCGGAAATCATCGAACTCTCAATTTTTATTCCATCTTCTTTTTGCAACTGATTTGAAAAATCAAATGCATGATAAAGTTCTTCCGGCCTGCATAATCCGAGAAGTTCATTACTATATAGACCATCAATTCCAACCTGTCCGCGACGAACAGCATCAAAGAAATGCTTACGTTTTTCAGGAGTTGCATTCTTCAGATATCCCTCAAGAGGCCAAAGCACTTCGCAATTCCATTTAAACCGGGCATCTTCAGGATAGTCGGCCGTTTTTTCAGCCAGATCAATTGCATTATCTATATTCTTGCACTGGAGTTCCATTACTTTTGATTGCAGTTCGGTATAACCGATATCTACATGTGAATGAGACAACAGGTAAACGGTATAATCACGAACCGGAGACAGAGTGAAGTCATAAGCCTTTTTCTGATTATTAACCGTTAATTCTATTTTTTTCTGCACATCCGACGTTACGCGATCAAACGTTAGATAGGCGTAATTAATACCGAAATTCAATTTTCCCTGAGCAACGACTTTTCCCTCGCAGGTCATTTTATAATCGGAAGGAGTACTGAAATGATCGATTCCAACTTTTACCCGTTGCAATTGCCGGCCGTTTTCTCCTTTAAGCACGACCTCTTCCTGGGTAATTGTTACCTTATTACTGTAACCATATCTGAAAGTCATATACCAATCGCTGCTATTGGTTGCATCGCCTGTGACTTTCAGCCGAAGTTTACCTTCAGAATTCAACTCACTTTTGCGGACCTTCAAAAAGAGATATCCATAAAGGTCATTTATCCCGTCAGCTTTGGCATATTTGAAATTCAATTCAGAATCAGATGGACCGGAAACTTTCCAATCTGCACCGGAAGCTCCTTTACTGGTTTGAATGATAAAATAAGGTTTATCATTCACAAAAAGTTGATATTGATGGTCGCGACTGGATGTTCCAGAAGCATACCCTGCAATCCATGCGAAAGTCACAAAAGGATCATTCGTTTTTTGGGCCGCCTCTGTTTCCCATTCTATATAATCCGTATTATTCTGACAACGAATCAACAATGCAGAGTTTGCTTCCGGATGACAAGAATGATAATCAATAATCTCACCATGCAGATCTTTCCCATAACCATTAACAATATCCTGCTTCTGAGCAGCAGGAATCTTCTTCTCGTTCATTATCCGGGAGGTCTGACCTATAAAAGGCAAACACATCAGGAATGAGAATAAAAGAAATCGAATCGGTTGTAATACAATTTTCTTCATCTTTGGTTTGATTTGGTTTAATAGGATCTATTTTATTATTTCAAAAAAGCTTTTACAACTTTAACAGGCTCAGCTGATTCATTGATTAGTTTATAGCTACCCGCAGCAGCAGGAACTACAAATGTTTCAGCATAATTAAATCGTTGACGATATCCGCTCTTTGTTTCTACGATTATACTTTCTCCTTCAACAAGGCTTAATACATTACAACGATTTTCAGTATTCACGTTTACTTGCGTTGCAAAATGATAACGATGCACATCATATGAATGCGCCGGATGTGTTTGAATATGAAATAATTTCCAATCCGCGCCGGAATCAAGTAGTACGGATTTTGCGATTAATTCATCTTTCGCCTTCGCTCCTTGCCGTTCAAATATTAAATTTTCCATTCCCCTTTCGATATTAAGCGGACGTGGTTTCCCGTCTAAATCTACCCGGAGCCAGTCGTACATCTTAAATGTAAAAATATAGGGTGTGGTACTGATCTCAAGTACAAGATTATTCGCACCTGATCCGTGAATTGTTCCGGGAGGAATCAAAAAAAGATCATGTTTTGCAGCGGTATGAGACTGAACGAATCGGGTAATCTCAACGGGTGTTTTATCAGTAAAACTTACCTGAAGAGCTTTTTCGAATTCCTGAGGATTGATTCCCTCCTGAAAACCCAGATATACCTGGGCATTATCTTTTGTATCGAGGATATAATAAGTTTCTTCCTGGGTAATATTTTCTCCGAAATGTTTCTGTATGTACTCTAATTGAGGATGGCACTGAACAGAAAGATTGCCTCCGTCGAAGGTATCAAGAAAGTCGAACCGTATTGGGAATTCGACACCATATTGTTCGAAATGATCTCCCAGAATGGATTTTGCTTCCTGAAACATGATACAATCAAAAGATGCTTCCAGCATTATTCCAGAACTTTCAAGGATTATTCCATTCTCCGGGACTATTAACTCAAAAGACCACGCATAATTGGGCACGTCTTTATTCAATCCCTCAATATGATCTTTTACCCATGTTCCGCCCCATGCTCCCGGCTCAAACCATGGTCGTACTCTTAAGACATTATTGGCCATAAAATGTAAAGCCTGTCTAAAATCATTTCCTCCAATCCATGTAGGATTTTCAGGTCGCTGCCCGTCAATCAGTATATCTATATCGGGAAGAACATTTTGCTTATGATTGTTGAGTAAAACCCAATCGACAAAATAAAACCTTTTATACATCGGTTTGCTGTCTTCAGGGATCGAAGCACCCAGATTTACGACACATTTAGCTCTTGCCCTGAATTGCAATTCATTTTTGGGAAGATCGATGTAAACCGAAAGTCCACCCCATCCGGCTAAGGATGCTCCGGGACCGATCAGTATATTCATTGGAGCTTCTTTATCTGGAATAATCTTTGACAACTTTTCCTTATCAAAAAAGTCACTCAAAACAATTGATGCCCGTTTCCCAAATATCGGATCATCCCCCCCAAGAAAAGGTTGAATAAGTTCATCAATCGCATCTGGTGATTTTAAAGCTGCAGAGACTTCCCACCACAATGCTTTGACTCCTCTCTTCCGCAACGCAATATCAAGTTGTTCTCTAAAATAATCATAGAACCCCCCCACATATCCATCAATTTGAACCAACAGATTCCCGTCTAACGTTTCTGCAAGAGTATCAAATCCTTCAAAAATCTTATGGTCATCCATCTTAAAGGTAGGATAGATATTATACATCCCCTTCTCTCCCGATTCTTTATGGGTCGGCATCAAAAATTGCTTCGTATTTCTCCAGTTCTCACCAAACATCACTTTATTCTTTGTTTATATTAATTTATCACTTTCGATTTCTGCCAATTATGTCCATTCTCATTTAAGTTTTTCCCAGAATAATGAATCAGCTAAGCGAGCACTCCCTAAGATAGCTGCATTATCTTTTAACTCGGAAATACAAATTTGAGTTTCAATATTTTCCTTTTTTAATTGATTTACGAGAGCGGGACCAAA
Source organism: Bacteroidota bacterium (assembly GCA_030706665.1). Lineage (GTDB taxonomy): Bacteria > Bacteroidota > Bacteroidia > Bacteroidales > Prolixibacteraceae > JAUZOB01. Next base: position 1,738 of record JAUZOB010000085.1, on the reverse strand, counting down.
GAGATCATAAGCCCCCGGAATATTCCCCCCGATCACCAATACCTCCGCATTAAACTTTTTCAAAAGAGGAGTCAGGAAGACTGCCAGGTTCATTCCAAATTCAGTAAAGATTGAGCGATCATTCTTATTCTTACGAGCACGTTCGGCGATCTCCCATACTCCGGCAACTTGTTCTCCGGTAATTTTTTTAAACCGCTTTATAAACCATCGGGTTGAGAAAGAATCATCAGCAATGGAATCTCCAAAAGGCAAACAGTATACCCATCCGTTTTTCGGAATATTATCTCCATGTGATTGTGGAACTCCGTCAATCATAAATGCGGATCCGAAACCGGTACCAAGAGTAATCGCAATTGAACGGTACGTGTTTTTTGCAGCTCCTGACCATGCTTCGCCAATGGCAAACGCAGATGCATCATTTATAAATCGGACCGGAACTTCATTCTTAAGATTGAGAGCCGTAACAATAGCTTGTTTTACATTTAAACCATACAAATTATCGTATTTGCAGACTCCTTCTATCAGACTTATTCCATTGACATAATCAAACGGGCCAGGCATTGCGAAGCCTATCCCTATCGGAAATTCTATTTCTGCCTTTTCCATAACCTCACGCAGACAATCAGCCCAATGATTCATAATTACGGAAGCAAATGCCTGATTATCAACGCTAAGTTGAGTATATGTATGATCAATCATACAACCTGATTCTAAATCAACTGCAGCTGCGCTGATATGGCTCCCGCCAATATCTACTCCTATGGATATTTGTTTGTTCATATGTTCGAACATTTTAAAGGATATAAAAAATCTATTTTTTGAAAACCATTCAAAATTAAATGCTAATATCTATGGAATAAGTGAATTTGTCAGCTCTGTAAAATCCTATGTTGTATTCGACAGGTCGATTGCCCGGGTCAAGAACAAAGCGTTCACGAATAAGAACAGCATCGCCCTTGGAAATTCTTAGCTTCTGCGCAATTGCAGAGCTTGCCTTTTGAGCCTGTATTCTTTCTTTGGAAAGAGAGACGACCGTTGAATATTTATCTTCCAAAATTTGATAAAGAGGTTCTGCGAAATCTTCATTCCCGGTAAGACCAACCCTTGGATGAAAATAACTTTCAAAATAAACAAAGGGACACTCAGCGTCTCCCCGAAGACGAGCCAGGCGAAGAATCTTACTGTCGACAGGAATATCCATGAAACTTGCTATTTTTTTATCTATCCTCACCCACTCTACTTTAATTTCATAGTTAACGAAAGCTACCCCCTGCGCATTCATTTCCTGTGTAAAACTATGCCAGCTATCCAAACGCGTGGTAACAGTCTTCTCTGCGACACGAGTCCCCACCCCTTTTTTCCTGGTTAATAGTCCTTCGTATTCCAATTTATTGGTTGCCTGACGCAAGGTATTTCGAGAAATGCCTAATTTCTTTGCCAGCTCTACTTCTTTAGGCAAGAAGCCTCCATTTCGGTATTCTGGCAATTCGATCATCTTACGCAACAAGTCTTCAATTTGTGCGTGTAACGGAACCGGGCTTTTATGATCTATCTTTAACTCCATTGTAAGAATGTTCGAACATGCAAATATAAGTATGATTTAAGAAAAACAAATATTTCTCTCATCTTTTTAATATTTCTTCCATTGATATCACTGTAACCATCTGATATTAAACGACAACTTTCAATAGACATTTAAGTGTTCAACTTATTCTTTTGAATTACCTAAATGGGGAGG
>JAUZOB010000084.1 GCA_030706665.1 Bacteroidota bacterium | reverse complement strand
CAATCCAGACCTTCTGAAAGGGATGATGAATTTTATCTTTGAATACAGCGAAAGCGGAAGATGGAAGAAGCCATTCCCTGCTCATGATGTCGGCACTTATCCGATTGCAAATGGGCAGACTTATGACACCGACATGCCTGTTGAAGAAGCCGGCAATATGCTGATCCTTTCGACAGCAATTGCAGTTACTGAAGGAAATGCATCCTATGCGGAAAAACATTGGGAGGTACTGACTACCTGGGCTGATTTTCTTTTGAAAAATGGTCTCGATCCGGAGAATCAATTGTGCACCGATGACTTTGCAGGTCACCTTGCTCATAATGCCAATCTTTCAATCAAAGCGATACTTGGAATTGCAGGATATGGGAAGATGGCCGATATTCTCGGTAAGAAAGAGATTGCCTCCAAATATTCTTCAGCCGCAACTGCCATGGCGCAGAAGTGGATTCAAATGGCGAACGACGGCGACCACTATCGATTAACATTCGATAAAAAAGGAACCTGGAGTCAAAAATACAACCTGGTTTGGGATAAACTGTTAAACCTTTCGGTATTTCCGGAGATTGTTGCCCAAAAAGAGATCGCTTATTATTTGACCAAACAAAATACATATGGGCTTCCTTTGGACAATCGTGCGACCTATACCAAGAGCGATTGGATTATGTGGACCGCCACAATGGCAAAGGATAAAGAAACCTTTGAAAAAATTATAGATCCTGTCTATAAAGCATTCAATGAAAGTTCGAGTCGTGTCCCCATGACAGACTGGTATCAAACGACTGATGCCAAGCAAGTCGGATTTCAGGCACGCTCGGTTGTTGGCGGATATTTTATCAAGATGCTTGCAGAAAAATTAAAGGCAATGAAATAAGACACGCGATCTGCCATCCAATACTTCATATCAGAATTGATCATTATTTACAAGCCATATTCTTTATCTGATGATCTTTCTGCTATGAAGTATTATTATTCGTGAGATGCAATAAAAATACTTCTTTTGACCCGTGAGTTGAAACAATCGTATTCTATCGTTCGGACATAATGTTAAAATTATTATTTTGCAGCTCTCAAAATTTCTCCGGCAACTTGTAAACTCAATTATATAATGCCAACATCATTTTTACAGAATCAATTAAAGTGGTTAGATTTGCGAGCTATTTATTTTTAGTTCAAACTTGTAATACTAAATATCAAAGTGAATCCTGATCAGTCTATGATTCGTTTATGAAAGTAATGTTGATCTTTGGAAAAAAGGAAGTAATTTTTTTCGACTGGAGAAATAAAGGACTCTTCTCATAATAGAAGAGCAATTTCAAATGGAATTAAGAAAAGGGGAACATTCAATGCAGGCAGATTTAAATATAGAATCTCTATCATTGGGAAGCCGCATAAAAAATGGAGATACGAAAGCTTTCGAATACTTCTTCAGAAAGTATCATCCCAGATTACGCCTTTTCGCATTTCGGATCATTGATAATTTTGACGTAGCTGACGACATTATTCAGGATATTTTTTCTACCCTTTGGGAAAACAGGGAATCGATCAATGAAGACAGAAATCTGAAATCGTTCATCTTTATGTCTCTTCGGAATCAATGTCTCAATTATATTAAAAGACAGAAGGTAGAGAAAAAGTATATTGAATTTGCGACCTATCAAAATATCTCCCAAGAGCTATTCCTGATAAATTTTTTGGAGGAGAACGAGATAGAACAATTAAAAGGCTCAATGATCCGCGAGGTACAATCGATCATGGAGACTCTTTCTCCTCAATGTAAAAAGGTATTTGAATTAAGCCGTTTTGAAAAATTAAAAAATAAAGAGATCGCTGAAAAGCTTGGCCTCAACATTAAAACCGTAGAAAAACACATATCAAATGCCATGAAGGTCATTCGGCAGGAGATGCATCATCGTTCTTATCTGATGTTCCTTCTTTTTGAATTTTTCTTCTCCCGCATGAATTAGCCTGCCAGACACAACATTTTCGACAAAGTGAAGGCAGCAACCCCATTTTCACAAAAAGCATAAAGCGTCCTCCTCACCCAGGATAAAGATATGTTGACCGACGCTTTAAAGAATACAAATTTGGATAACCGAACCTTTTTTAGTAAATTGCTATTTACATAAACACGTCATTCTTACCAGATTACACATGGTAAATTATTTATGAAAACCATCAAAACACAACCATATGAATCCAATCTGGAACCACATAATCATTCAGTCTATTCTTCGCAAAAGAAAACATCAATCCGAACCGGAGTATTCTTCCTATGATGAAGCAAAAGGAATAAATGATGTCATTGTAACATTTCAGCAGAGGTTGAAGGACACCGTACTGATAATATGCGGAATCCTTTCTGCAGGTTTTGGACTCAAAGGTTTTCTTTTACCAAGTAACTTTATCGACGGAGGAGCAACGGGGATTTCTCTGCTGGTAAGCGAGCTTTCATCATTTCCTCTTCCTTTGTTACTTGTTTTAGTCAATATCCCTTTCATTCTGATGGGATTTAAGTTAATCAGCCGTTCTTTTGCCATCAGGACTATCCTGGCAATTATTGGGTTAGCCATTGCAACCGCAACAATCCCTTACCCGATTGTCACCCATGACAAACTATTGATTGCTGTGTTCGGAGGATTCTTCCTTGGAACAGGAATCGGACTTTCAGTCCGGGGTGGTGCTGTTCTCGATGGAACAGAAGTGTTGGCTATTTTCATCAGTCGTCGATTAAAAGTTACCATTGGCGATGTAATTCTGATTGTGAACCTCATCATTTTCTCGGCAGCTGCTTACCTTCTTTCCATAGAAACAGCGCTCTATGCCATCTTAACATATCTTTCTGCTTCGAAGACAGTTGATTTTATTATCGAAGGACTGGAGGAATATACCGGAGTAACCATTATATCCATGAAATCGGAAGAGATCCGTCAGATGATTATTAACGAATTAGAACATGGAGTAACAATCTATAAAGGCAGGAGAGGATTTGGCAAACATGGTGAACCATTAAACAATGTGGATATCCTATTTACAGTGATTACCCGTCTTGAAGTTCGTAAATTGAGTTCTGAAATTGAAAAAATTGATTCTGATGCTTTTGTCATCACACAAAGCATAAAAGACACACATGGCGGGATGATTAAGAAAAGAACGATCAAAGATTAATTTTCTCGGTCAAGAGAAATTAATTAAAAATCAAATTCACATCGCCCTGATAATCTGTCATAAAACAAAAATAAATCATTTTCTTTAGTTTGTTCGTGCGGGTATTTTATCCTCATGTTGTATTAGTATTAGAAAGAAAAACATGAACATTGATAAGAATAACATAGAGGAACTTTTCCTTCGGTATTATTCCGGAGAATCAACAATTGAGGAAGAAAATCAGATCCTTGACAGAATCAACTCTGACCCTGAGATCAAAAAGAAATTTCAGATGTATGATTTTGATTATCATTCTGATCTTGCTTCCACAAATGATTCATGGAATAATCTGGACATGAAATTATTGCATCCTAAAAAGCCCAATAAAATACGTTTGCAGCTTATTCAATTTGCACGCTATGCAGCTATATTCATCTTAGCATTCATATCCTATTGGACCTTTAATAAATACAGCGGACCAAACCTTAATAACGCCTTTTATAAGACGATTGTCCCTAAAGGGCAAAAGGCCCAATTGGAACTACCCGACGGGTCTAAAGTATGGATCAACTCCGAGAGTTCTCTTCGATATTCTGCAAATTTTAATAAAGACAACCGCGAAGTTGAATTGGAAGGGGAAGCATATTTTCAGGTCACACACAACAATCGTCAACCATTCATCGTAAAAACCCACGATTACAAGATAAAAGACATCGGAACAGAATTCAACGTAATGGCTTATTCCGATTTTAAACGAACCGAGACAACCTTGGTCAAGGGGAATGTTGAAATTCTCAATAATGCATCGATCCATGTTTGCGCACTTAAACCCGGAGAAAAGGTTAGCTACGACAGAGAGAAAGGATCTTATTCGATCGATATTCGGGATACAGCATTAGAAACAGCATGGAAAGACAATATTTTTGTTTTTGAAGACATTCCGTTTAATGAGTTATGCACAAGGCTTTCCAGATGGTACGATGTTACTGTCATCCTTAAGGACAAATCTTTGTACGACATCAGATATACCGGGAAATTCAAAAACAAAGAAACAATCTGGCAGGTTTTGGATATTATTAAAACGACAACGACAATCGACTATAACCTAAACGATAGAAAACTAACAATATTCAAAAAGCATTAGCCTATGACATAGCACTTAAAAGAATAAAGGGGAATGTTGGCTCCATCCCCCTTTAAGATTTCAAATTGAATTAATTGTATTAACTAATTCCAAACAAAGCAAATTTATGAAAAAAAATCATTATTACGAGGGTATTGGTATACCCTTGAAAATTCTTATTGCCATGAAAATACTAGCAGTCTTAATGTTTGTGGCTGTTTTCAATGTGAGTGCATCGACCTATGCACAAAACAAGAAAATTACTCTAAATCTATCGAACTCATCTATAAAGGAGGTTTTTAATCAGATTGAGAAACAATCTGAGTTTACAATCTTCTACAAATCAAATGACGTTGATCTTAATAAAACAATCAACGTAAGAGCGAAAGACAGATACATCAGTAATATTCTCGATGACATTCTGCATGATTCAAACCTTACATATACTGTAAAAGATAAGGTAATCGTAGTTTATCCCCGACAGTTAAGAGGCTCTATTGAAAGCCAGCAACAGGAACAACAAAAACCTGTTGTAAATGGTCTCGTAACCGATTTGAGAGGAGAGCCCATTATTGGAGCTTCAGTAACAGTAAAAGGAACGACTCAAGGGGTCATTACAAATGAAAATGGGAAATACTCCATTGAGATCCCTAATAAAAACAGTGTTTTGGTTTTTTCATTCGTAGGAATGAAAACCCAGGAAATAACTGTAAAGTCTTCTCGTGCTTTAAATATAATATTAGCAGACGAGAAGTTTGAATTACAGGAAGTTGTTGCCGTAGGTTACGGAACCCAAAAGAAAGCATCTTTAACAGGCGCTATATCAAACATATCAAGTAAAGATCTTGACCGGGTCCACGGTGCTACTGCTAGTGCGGAGTTAGCAGGAAAGATTGCCGGATTATCTTTTCGTCAAACTGATGGACGCCCCGGATCAAGTGCCGCCATCCAGATTCGTAATATGGGTGACCCTTTGTATATTATTGACGGAATCACCAAAGATGCCGGACAATTCAACAACATATCCCCCAATGATATCGAGAGCATTTCGGTGCTGAAAGATGCTTCTGCTGCTATTTACGGAGTTAGAGCAGCTAACGGAGTTGTAGTGGTAACAACTAAAAGAGGAAAATTGGGGAGTAAGAACGTCATTAACGTGGATGCTTACACCGGCTGGCAAAACTGGACACGATTTCCTAAAACTGTGAACGCCTACGAATGGATGCTCGGTAAAGCCGATGCCGAAATGAACCAATATGGACAGACTGCAATCACTCCGGATGAATTGGCTAAATGGAAAGCAGGAACTGAATACGGATACAAAAGTTTTGACTGGTATAAATTGATCATACAACCCAATACCCCTCAAACTTCAATTAATGTAAATGCTACAGGAGGATCGGAAAATGTCAACTATTACTTTTCTGTAACCCGTTTGGATCAGAACTCAGTACTCGGAAGAGAATTCACTTTCGGAAGAACAAACATCCAGAGTAACATTGAAGCCAAAGTTGCCAGGAACCTTAAAGTGGGAATGCAAATCAATGGCCGAATCGAATCAAGAGACAATCCGGGAGTGCCCGGTGGAGATGACTATTGGGCTCCACGATTTGCACTTTTCCGCAACAGGCCGACAGAGAGACCTTTTGCAAACGACAATCCGGAATATCTCAACGATATCGGACACAATGATACCAACTGGGGGTTGCTGAACATTGCCAAGTCAGGTCATTATCATGAAGACTGGCGGGTTATTCAAACTAATTTTAATGCAGAATATCAACTTCCGATCAAAGGATTAACTGCAAAAGGGATGTACTCCTATTATCTGGCAGACAGATTGATGAATAATCAGGAATATACCTATGATGCTTACACTTATAATCCTAACACACAAGTATACACCAGAACAGGCGGAAGCTCCAACCCCTGGCAGGAACGCGGCACACATAAAGTTATTGAAACAGTAGGTCAAGGGCAGTTAAATTACAATAACACATTTGGGAAACATACCATCGGAGCAACATTTGTTGCAGAACGTGTTAATCGTCAGGAGCTGGATGTATGGGTACATGATGTACCAACCACCAATGCTCTTTCGATCATTAAGTTTGCCAATATGGATACTTACAACGATAATTCGTGGGAAGAAGCCCGTATCGGTTATATCGGACGTATCAACTATAACTATGACAATAGATACTATTTGGAAGTAGCTGGGCGTCGTGACGGATCATCAAAGTTTGCTCCGGACAAACGATGGGGATTTTTCCCTTCGGCATCAGCAGGATGGAGAGTTTCAAACGAAGGCTTCTTCAAATCACTGACTAACCTTAGCGCTATTGTAACTGACTTAAAATTAAGAGCATCATACGGAAAATTGGGTGATGACAATAACGGAATCGGAGCTTCGGACTTTACCTATGTTACCGGTTATAATTATGCAGCATCGACAAATATTCTCGACGGTACCGTTGTTTCCGGTTCCAGAGACAGAGGGCCTGCTGTTAAAAACATTTCATGGTATATCAGCCGAATGTCAAATATCGGAGCCGATTACACCTTGTACGACGGTAAAATCACTGGTACCCTTGATTTCTTCCAAAGGAAAAGGACAGGTTTACGCGGACGCAAATATGATGTTATTGTCCCCAATGAATTAGGATATACACTTCCGGATGAGAATGTAAACAGCGATGAACAAAGAGGAGGTGAAATAGCGATTGCTTACAATGGTAAAATAAGAGACATAAGCTATACCATTGGAGGAAATGCTTCTTATTCCAGAAATAAATTCCTAAGCTCTTACAAACCGAAATTTAGTAATTCATGGGACTACTATCGCAACTCAGGAGAAGATAGATATACCGGAATCTACTGGGGATACCAAGCGATCGGACAGTTCAAATCATATGACGAAATCAACAACTATAAGATCAACATTGACGGTCAAGGAAACAAAACATTACGTCCCGGAGATTTTATCTATAAAGATGTAAATGGAGACGGATCGATCAACCAGTTTGACGAAAGGCCCATCGGTTATGCAACGGGGCAGCCTCCAATTATTAATTTAGGCATCAACCTTGCAGCTTCATGGAAAGGGATTGACTTCCATGCAGACTTTTCAGGCGGAACCACCTATTCTTACAGCCGCAATTGGGAAATGAGATGGCCCTATCAGAACACAGGGAATTTGCTTGCTAATTTCTATGATAGCAGATGGCATCGCGTAGATCCTTACGACATTAATAGTGCATGGATTCCTGGTAAATATCCGGCGTTAACATTTAATGACGGAGGGAATAGCAACTTTAACAAGAGCTCCACTTTCTGGTTGACCAATGTCAAATACCTGCGCGCAAGAACTATTGAAGTGGGTTATACTTTGCCCAAAGCATGGTTGGACAAAATAAATCTGCAAAAGGTAAGATTATTCGTAAATGGATACAACCTGTTCTCTATTGACAATCTTAAAGATGCCGGAATAGACCCGGAAGTAGCTGATGAAAACGGGCTACAGTATCCACAAAGCTCATTTGTGAACATTGGTGTCAATCTTACTTTCTAACTCTTAAAATACGCTACGATGAAAAAATATTTTATTCTCCTTTCAATAATAGTGTTCTCCTTGACATGGGGATGTAAGGATGATGATTTTCTTAATAAAAATCCGAATACCATCCTTTTGAACGATCAGGTATGGAGTGACCCTTCATTGGTCACCAGTGTACTTGCCGACTTATATGGCCGATACGTAGATCAACAAACTATTACTAACTGGCCTGAATTTACAAACTTTGATGAAGCATTCCCTTCTGAAAGTGGCCAATTCTGGCGCGTACAAACAAATCCACAATATGATTACGGATGGTGGGGTGATTGGGATTATGGTTATATCCGCGAACTCAATCTGTTTATTCAGAAATGTAAAGCCGCAGATAAGCTTTCGGAATCAGACAGGACACGTTTCTTAGCAGAAGCTCGCTTTTTGAGAGCTGCCAATTACTTTGAAAAAGTAAAAAGAATGGGAGGCGTTCCGCTTATTACTGAGCCTATGGAGTATGATTTCAGCGGCGACCCTACTTACCTGCAACATGCCAGAGCCAAAGAATCGGAAGTATATGATTTTGTCATTAACGAATTAGACACACTTAAAACAATGCTTCCTGATAATGCATCAATTAAATCGAGAGCAACCAAAGGACTGGCATTGGCAATGCAGGCAAGAGCTGCACTTTATGCTGGGTCTATCGCAAAATACGGAACAAAAACACCTTCGGTTTCCCTTTCCGGTGGAGAAGTCGGAATCCCGGCAGAGAAAGCCCAGGGTTACTATCAAAAGGCACTAACAGCAGCTCAGGAATTAATTTCAAGTGGCAAGTATTCGCTTTACTTGAAAAAACCGGATGACTTGCAGGATAACTTTGCCAGCTTATTCACAGATAAAGGCAGTAATCCGGAAGTGATCTTTGCACAGGACTTTAAATTAAAAAGTGGAGTCATTGAAGGATGGACCGTATCAAATCAGCCACGTTCTTCTGCAGAAGAACAACAAGGTGGACGAGTTAACCCATCTCTAAACTTAGTTCAGTCATTTGAACTGCTTGATAACACATATGCTCAACTTCCTGATATCAGCACAGGTGACACTGTTTATTTTAACAATCCTTCTGATGCGTTTGCCAATCGCGATGCAAGGCTCGGTGGTACCATCATCATTCCTGGCAGTAAATTTAAAGGTAAAACAGTCGATATTTGGGCAGGCTATATGCTTAAGAATGGAAGCATTATCAGTGGAGACCATTTTGGAGCGAACGCAATCTTACCCGGCAAATCGACCGATGAACAGGTCGTTGGCTTCGATGGTCCTATCGATGGTCTTGAGTATAGTGCTCAGACAGGATTCTATGTCCGCAAATTTTTGGATCCTACGGTAGGATCAGGACAACTTGGCACACAAAGTGATGTTTGGTGGGTCCGCTATCGTTACGGAGAAGTATTGTTGAATGCAGCTGAGGCAGCATTTGAACTGGGTGATAAAACCACTGCTGCCGGATATCTGAACCAGGTACGTTCCAGAGCAGGACTTACAAAACCATTAACTGAAAGCGACATTACATTTGACAGGATTGTTCACGAAAGAAAAGTAGAACTGGCATTTGAAGGCCATGAGATGTTCGACATGAAACGATGGAGATTAGCTCATGTTATCTGGGATGGGACCAATATGACTCATGTTACTACAAACCTTGGGAAAGCAGACGAAGTCAGCACAATGATCTTTGGATTATGGCCTTACAAGATTTATAATCCGGGAAGTCCGAATAACGGGAAGTATGTGTTTAAACAAGTCCGTCCTAGCAGGGTTACCAGTCCTCATACATGGCGCTTAGGAAACTATTATTCAAAAATTGGGGATGATGTTCGAACTAACAATCCCAAAATTGTTAAAAATCCAAATCAGTAGTGTCAAATAACATTAATGGAAAATGCAATGAAAAATAAAGTCAACTATATACTGCTATTTGCCCTAAGCATATTATTTGTATCCTGTGCTTATGACAATTATGACGCGCCAAAGTCGACTCTTCATGGGAGTATAATGTACAAAGGCGACACAATAAATGTAGAAAGGAGCAATGGAGACATAAACAATGCTACAGTCTATTTCGAATTATGGGAACCGGGATGGCAGAAACAAGCTGCAATTCGGGTTATGGTCAATCAGGACGGAACTTTTAATACCCTTCTTTTCAATGCGAATTACAAACTTGTAATTCCTAAAGGACAAGGGCCATTTATGTCGCTTACCAATGCAGAAACAAATTCTGATACAATTCCGGTTAGAATAACTGGAAATAAAACAATGAATATTGAAGTATTACCTTTCTATATGATCCGAAATCCTTTGTTTTCAGCAAGCGGACGGACTGTGAGTGCTTCTTGCCAATTAGAACAGATTATCAAAGATGCTAATGCAAGGAATATAGAAAGAGTTACATTATACATTAGTAAAACATCCTTCGCGGACGGACAAACAAATATTGTCAAACAGGATTTAAGTGGTTCTGCAATTACAGATTTGGCTAACGTGAATTTAAATGTTAATGTTCCCACTTTTGCGAGTTTAAACCTTCCGGATCAAAACTATGTCTTTGCCCGTATCGGTTTAAAAATTCAAAATACAGATGACATGATCTTCACTTCAGCTCGCAAAATAAAACTATAGGAATCGGAGGCTTTTTTAATCTTTAAATCAGTTCACCCCACATCAGCTTTTAATGTGGGGTGACTAATTTCTCCTACCAATCACGTGTGTCATTTGCATCATTATAATAATAATGAAAGACTGAAAAAGACTAGCTGTCACAAATTCAATATTCATAAAATAATAAGATGATGAAAAAATTTTTCTTAATCAATAGCATTCTGACATTATTTATATTACACTCTTTTTCTCAACCAGCATCTTTTATCAACAAACTCAGAGCACCCGCTTACCCTTTAATCACCATCGATCCATACACCAGTGCCTGGTCTTTTTCTAACAATCTCTATGATGATGCAGTACGGCACTGGACAGGAACTAAACATTCATTGATCGGAGCCATTCGTGTTGACGGAAAAGTATTCCGGTTTATGGGAACAGAAGAAACTCCCCTAAAGCCAATAGTCCCCACCGCAGCAATACAAAAATGGACAGGACATTATACCTTTGAAAAACCTTCAGAAGGATGGGAAAGTCTTAAATTTGATGATTCAAACTGGAAGCAGGGACAAGGAGCCTTTGGCACGCAAGATCAACCTAATTTAGGAACTTCCTGGGATACTCAGGATATTTGGGTAAGACGCGAGTTCTCTATAAACGAAGATCTTTCTACTCAAAATCTTATACTTGAATATTCTCACGATGATATCTTTGAATTATACATCAATGGGATTCAGATTGTAAAAACCGGTTATGACTGGAAAAACAACATACTCCTCCCTTTGTCTGAAAAGATTAAACAATATCTTCATAAAGGGAAAAATGTAATTGCTGCCCATTGCCATAATCAAGAAGGGGGTGGATATGTTGACTTTGGTCTTTACAATAAAATCTCACCTAAAAAATACTTTAGCCAAACCGCCGTTCAGAGATTCGTGAACGTAATGCCAACTCAAACTTATTATCAATTTGATTGCGGAGCAGTTCGTTTAGACTTGACTTTCT
>JAUZOB010000083.1 GCA_030706665.1 Bacteroidota bacterium | reverse complement strand
TTTCAAGGTTGTTCAGCGGACGTAATTTTGGAATGAATTCATTTGAAAATGACATTATGAGTGTTTCAGCTTTTCTTAAAAGTAAGGTCTTTTTGAAACATCTGGGGTTTGCAATAGGGGTAACCATTGTATTACTTACTCTGCTGATGTTTTTACTTCGTATCTATACCGGACATGGCGATGCTGTTGAAGTTCCTAATTTTAAGGGGCTTAGCAAAGAGGCTGCGGCAAGTCTTGCCGAGGATAAAGGACTCCGTGTCGAATTCTATGATTCTGTTTATCACAAAGGAGTACAGCCTGGAACAATAGTTGGTCAGCTTCCTCAGTCTGGATATAAAGTAAAAAAGAATCGGACCATCTACCTTGTATTTGCATCTTCCAGAGCGGAAATGATTCAAATGCCAAATTTGAAAGACATCTCTTTACGTCAGGCAATGGCTTTGCTCGAAAGCTATGGATTTGTCCTTGGCCCTATTGAATACAGAGCCTCTGAGTATGTAAACCTTGTCCTCGATCAAAAAATTGACGGACGCCCCGTACCTGTCGGAGAAAGGATTCCAAAAGGATCCACTGTGAGTTTGGTTGTAGGGCAGGGACTTGGCAATAAAGATATTGTAATTCCAAATCTTGTCGGACTTGACCTTAATCTTGCAAAGGCTATTCTTAGTGACTCATTGCTTAATGCTGGTGTTGTAATTTATGATAAGTCAATTTTGACAGAAGAAGATAAGTTAAGAGCGAAGATCTGGAAGCAGAAGCCGGCGGCTGATGATGGAAGTATATTAAAGGCAGGGTCTTCTATTGATTTCTGGTTAACTGTTGATGAGAACAAACTAAAAGGAGCAGAATCTGCAGGTGGTACTACACCAGAAGGGGAAGGATTATAATGGTTGAGAATCTGTTTGAGAAATTTGAAGATTCAGAAGAGCAGGAAGACAATGAGATGTTTGTCCATTTTCAGTTTACAGCTGACAAAGGACAGGCATTGTTACGCATCGATAAGTTTCTGGTGAATCGCATTGAAAATGCTTCACGTAGCAGAATTCAGGCAGCAGCCGATGCCGGTTGTATCTTGGTCAATCAGAAGCCGGTCAAGTCAAACTATAAAGTTAAACCGGGCGATGAAGTGGCATTTGTCATGGATTTCCCCCGAAGAGAGCTTAAAATTCTTCCTGAAGATATTCCATTGAATATCGTTTATGAAGACGACGCTCTGATTGTGATTAATAAGCCGCCCGGGTTAGTTGTTCATCCCGGTCATGGAAATTACACCGGAACGCTGGTGAATGCATTGGCTTATCATTTTAAAGATCTTCCGTTGTTTAATACCGAAGATCCCCGTCCCGGACTAGTACATCGTATTGATAAAAATACGTCGGGATTATTGGTCGTCGCAAAGACTGAGCAGGCAAAAAATAAGCTTGCCTTGCAGTTTTTTCATAAAACGACAAAACGAAGGTATCTTGCCTTGGTTTGGGGGAATCTAAAAGAAGATGAGGGTACAATTACCGGTAATATTGCCCGAAGTCTGAGAGACCGTCAGGTCTTTACCGTTTTCGAAGATGGAGAGCATGGCAAACATGCGGTTACGCATTATCGGGTAATAGAACGTCTCGGATATGTAAACCTTGTGGAGTGTGTCCTTGAAACCGGAAGGACCCATCAGATCAGAGTACATATGAAATATATCGGTCATCCTCTTTTTAATGACGACACCTATGGTGGAGATCAAATATTGAAAGGAACGACTTATACCAAATATAAGCAGTTTGTGCAAAACTGTTTTGAAATCTGTCCTCGTCAGGCCCTTCATGCAAAAACATTGGGATTCATCCATCCTGAAACCGGAAAGGAAATGCTTTTTGATTCAGAACTGCCAGACGATCTTACTCAGGTAATTCAAAAATGGAGAGATTATGTGGCGAATCGCGACATATAAAAGATTTTATTATGGGAAAAATTGACATTGCTGTAGTTGCAGGAGGTGATTCCTCCGAATACATCGTTTCACTAAAGAGTAGTGCGAATGTATTCAACGTTCTTGATCGTAATAAATTCAATCCCTGGTTAATCTTGATGAAAGGGGATGAGTGGAAACTCATGAAAGACGATCAACCTGTCGCGGATATTAACAAAGGAGATTTCTCTTTTGTGTTTGAAGGGAAAACAATCCGCCCCGCTTTTGCTTACATCATGATTCATGGAACTCCGGGTGAAAACGGAATTCTTCAAGGTTATTTCGATCTTCTTGGAATACCTTACTCAACTTGTGGCGTTGCATCTTCTGCTTTGACCTTTAATAAGTTCTTTTGCAATAACTATCTTCGGAATTTTGGCATCCCGATGGCTGAGTCTGTAAGACTTGTAGAGGGTGATTCTATTGATACGAAAACAATTGTTGGAAAATTGGGACTCCCAATTTTTGTTAAACCGAATGCAGGTGGATCAAGTTTTGGCATTACAAAAGTTAAAAGTGAATCGGAACTGGAAGAGGCTGTCAGAAAAGCATGGACTGAAAGCAAGGAAGCAATTTTAGAAAGTTTTTTGGAAGGGGCTGAATTTACCAGCGGACTCGTAAAACTTGGTTCTCGTGAAATTATCTTCCCGGTCACTGAAGTATTACCTAAAAATGAATTCTTCGATTTTGAGGCAAAATACAATGCTGAAAAAGCGACTGAAATTACTCCTGCCCGGATTTCTGAAGAGTTAACTCGTAAAGTACAGCAACTTTCTTCGAAAATATATGATTTGTGCAATTGCAGAGGAATTGTCAGGGTCGATTATATCCTGAAAGATGGCGTTTTCTATTTCCTTGAAGTCAATACGACTCCGGGGATGACCGCTACCAGTTTTATCCCGCAACAAATCAGAGCAATGGGGCTTGAATTAAAAGATGTTCTTTCAGCAATCATTGAAGACGGATTGCAAAAATGAAAATCTTAAGATATGATAAACTTAGAGGAGGCCTCTGGTCTCCTTTTTTTGTATATTTTTGATACTACCTGTTAATATGATCAGGAAGTTCTCTATGTTTATTGATTGTTAACCCGTTGTCTATTATGGCAGGAGAAAGATTTCAAAAGAATAAGTCAAAATTATCGATTGATGAAATAAATGCCCAATATGGGAAAATACCCCCTCAGGCTGTTGATGTTGAGGAGGCTGTTTTGGGAGCATTAATGCTGGAACGTGATGCTTATGTCGCGGTGGGTGATATCCTTCATCCGGAATGCTTCTATAAAGAAGAACATCAGAAGATTTTTGAGATTATTCGTGATCTTTCTATGAAAGAGAAGCCGGTCGACTTGCTGATGGTTACCCAAGAGCTTCGTAATCGGAATCTCCTCGATGAAGTAGGCGGACCTCTTTATATTACTCAGTTAACCAGTCGCGTTGCTTCTGCTGCCCATATCGAATTTCATGCCCGTATTATTGCTCAGAAATACATTCAGCGTGAGCTGATACGTGTTACATCTGAAATTCAGAGCCGTTCTTACGATGACACTGTTGATGTTGACGAACTGATAAATTTTGCAGAATCTCAGGTCTTTAAAGTTTCTGAAGGAAATATTCGGAAAGAAACGGTTCCCATCAAGCCTGTGCTGAAAGAAGCGATCGATCTTATGCAGGAAGCTGCCAAGCGACCTGATGGATTAAGCGGGGTGCCGTCAGGGTTTACACCACTTGATCGGATTACCTCCGGATGGCAAAATACCGACCTCGTTATTATAGCTGCACGTCCTGCGATGGGTAAAACGGCTTTTGTCCTTTCAATGGCCCGAAATATGGCTGTCGAACATAAACGCCCGGTCGCTGTATTCTCTCTTGAAATGTCATCCATTCAGCTTGTGAATCGTTTGATCGCAGCAGAAAGTGAACTTGGTGCAGAAAAGATTAAAAAGGGGAATCTTGACCAATGGGAATGGGAACATCTGAACCGTAAAATTAAGAATCTCGACGATGCTCCGCTTTTCGTGGACGATACTCCTGCACTTTCTATCTTTGAATTCAGAGCTAAATGCCGGCGTCTAAAGATGCAGCACGACCTTGCCATTGTTATTGTCGACTACTTGCAGCTGATGACTGCCGGAACTGATAACAGGGGAAGCCGCGAACAGGAAGTCAGTATGATTTCTCGTTCACTGAAAGCCATCGCAAAAGAATTGAATGTGCCGATTATTGCATTGTCACAGCTTAACCGTTCTGTTGAAAGCCGCGACGGAAAAAGGCCTCAGCTTTCCGACCTTCGTGAGTCTGGTGCAATTGAGCAGGATGCTGATATGGTTTTGTTTATCCATCGTCCGGAATATTACGGAATCACCGAGGATGATAATGGAAATTCGTTAATCGGACTTGCTGAAATTATTATTGCAAAGCATCGAAACGGTGCTGTTGGAGATGTGCTGCTTCGATTCAAAAAGGAAATGGCTAAATTTAGCGATATTGACGAAATCCCGAATCAATTAGCGGAAGGTGGAGCCAGTGAGGAAGCGGGTCCACATACATTCAGCTCCAAGATGAATACTGATTTTGAAGCACCTCCTGCTTTCGCGTCAGCCGGTTTCCCGTCTCACAATCGGTTAGAAGATGAACCTCCTTTCTAGCATGGATCTTTACTGCGGTTTTATTGAAATAATAATGAAATATTGAGGAGATCCGAATCTGTTTGGTCCATTTTATGAGGGGAGACATGAAATATCTTTTTCTGTTGTTTCTTCTTTTACTGCTCATGAATCAGGCAAGATTCTCTTACCTGATTAACCCAATGGCCGAATCACAGAAGAATCATTCGAAAGCTTATGGAATTTGCCTACAGGTCCATTCAATAGGGCGCAGAGGTGAAATGACTGCTCAATTATTGTGGAGGTAGCTTTTTGATGACCGAAAAAAATACTCCCGGCACAATGCTCAAACTATAGTTTAACTGACGTGGAAGGTAATTTGTCGGAAGAAGTGATGGTAAATAAAACTGTTGTCAACCTAAAGAATGCTTTTTTTACGAAAAGGCTGTCCGAATTACAGACAGCCTATCGCTATTACCTACTTTCCTGTTTCATTAATTAGTCATTCCTGCCAGGAAAAAACAAGATTGACCTCTCCATTTAATAATTTGGTTTTTTGATATGTATGCAGAGATAAAAATATAAAAATGATATTAAAATGGAAGGCTAAAGTGAGAAAATGTAATCAAAAGGCTCGAAAAAATTACAAATATTAAATATAATTGAGGAGTTCGGGAATATATTGTATAATATAGGTTCTTGCTTTTCCTGTGCTTTCGAATTTATTTGAATGTATTCCGGAAGGACAATAGTAAACTTGGTCAATGCCGGCATTCATGGCACCTAAAATGTCTACCTCCCAGGAATCGCCAATCATCAGGCTCTCCCTTTTGCGCGCATTTACGGATTTAACGGCGTAATCAAATATTTCTTTAGATGGCTTTGGCACTTTTATCTCTTCTGAAGTGAAAATCCTTTTGAAATATTGCGACAGTCCCGCTGTTTTTAATTTGTTGTATTGAACTTCTTTAAATCCGTTGGTGATGATAAACATTCTGTGTTTTGGGAAAAGCTTATCAAGAGTTTCTATCGTTCCTTCTGTTAATTTATTTTTGGAGGGCATGATTTGCATAAATCGGTCATGAGTCTGCTGGCCTGTGACTGGTATTTGTACTCCATATTCCTTGAATGAGTCTTCAAACCGGCGGGTTGAGAGAAATTCCTTCTTGATTTCATTCCGACGATATTGTTCCCAATAAGAATTGTTAATTCGGGTATATACTTCATAGTATTCATCGAAATTGCCGATCTGTGGCATGATTTCCAATTCCATGAAGGTCTGTTTGAGCGCTTCATAGGCATTGGCCGTAAAATCCCACAGTGTATTGTCCAGATCGAAAAATAGATTTTTGTATTGTGCCATCTTACAAAGTCCTTTGTGACAAATATACGGACTCTCTGCTGAACCCTGATCTGTCTGTATTCCTGTATCGTATTTTTCTTTTTCGAACCCTGAATTTGGGTTACTTTAGTAGTAATACATTGGGACTCTTCTTCGATTCAGAAGGAGAAGAATCCAGAATTTCGGGATGAGAAATAAGTACAATAAAACGAGATAAAATTCGTATTTTAAAGGTTATACGATTAAATGTTAATCTTGTCCATATTCCCAATTTGATTCAAGGACGAAATGCTATGTTCTTTTTGAGAAATGAAAATGTGATTGGTTCATAATAATGTCCTAATCTTTACTTACCTGCAAACATAACAATAAAGCTAAAACAAGTATATAGCAAAGCTCTATTTGAACCAACCTTGAAAGTAGGTTCAAATGTGGTTCAATTATCATTTCGATATAGGAACCACGACTGAACCACGTCTAAAGGACGAACGAAATAAGGTGTTGTTTACTTGTTGATATAGTCTGGTTATCTATAACCGGGAGTTTAATCATCATCTGCTTCATCGAAACGATTGTCTTCACGCTTGTCCCTCGAATTCTTGTCAGGCTTTTGCAAGCCTTCCACTACGATAACAATTTCACCTTTTGGAGGATGAGCCGTAAAATGGTCGATTACTTCGGCAGCGGTTCCTCTTACCGTTTCTTCAAAGAGTTTTGATAGTTCCCTTGAAACACTGACACGTCGGTTTTCTCCGAAGAACTCTTTAATCTGTTCAAGCGCTTTTACCAAGCGGAACGGGGATTCGTAGAAGATTATTGTTCTAGTTTCATTGGCTAATTCCAAAAGTCGTTTTTGCCTTCCTTTTTTTTGCGGGAGAAAGCCTTCAAAACAAAAACGGTCGCAGGGGAAACCTGAGTTAACCAATGCAGGGACAAAGGCCGTTGCTCCGGGGAGACATTCAACTTCTATTTCGTGTTGCAGGCAGGTACGAACCAATAAAAAACCCGGATCAGAGATTCCCGGTGTGCCGGCATCGCTGATCAATGCAACTGTTTCTCCGGCCATGATGCGGTTTGCAATCATTTCGGCCGTTTTGTGTTCGTTGAATTTATGATGAGACTGAAGCTTTCCGCTAATCTCATAATGTTTTAGAAGAAATGACGATGTTCTGGTATCTTCAGCCAGAATAAGATCTGCCTCTTTTAAGATACGGATAGCCCTCAGAGTTATGTCTTCAAGATTGCCAATGGGGGTGGGGACCAGATATAGTTTGCTCATAATTTTATCAGGAAAATCTTCGTTTTACCAGTTCTAAAAAGCGTTTACTCGCGTCATTCTTTTTCCAACGGAAGTTTTCTTTCATGAATTCCACGGCTTCATGAATACTGGTACAACTGTTGATGTATGCAATCGATCGGTTATAGAAATCAGCATCGTTGTTAAACAGTTCACGAATAAAAAGATATTGATCATTCAATCCGATGGCACTATGCAAATCCTGAATGGGAAAACGAATTCCGGTTTTGAGATCTTTTTCTTCGGAAAAAAAGTCGTTTACTGACTGATCTTGATTTGTCTGTTCTTTTGAATAGAAAGATGCAGCCTTTTCTTTTGATTCCGATTCCTCTTTCGGCAATTCTTCTTCCTTTGATGTTGTTTGATCGGAAGCTGCAGGGACTGTATTGCTCTCAGGTGTTTGAGTCTCAGTTGATGGAATTGACGGATTATAATCCGGCTGAGTAGAGATGTCTTTGTTCTTGCTCTCAAATGAGTCGGATGTTTCAGAATCCTCAACTGATTCGTTATTGATTGATTCGGATTCTGAATCCGAAGAGCTTTCCTCATATTCTTCGTAAGGAAGGTGTTGGAAGCCTTCGGTCATCTGGTCTTCCTCTTCAAGAGGATACTCTTCTTCGTCCTGAGGAATAAGATCAAGATGAAAACTACTGAGATTTAAGGGCTCATTTTCTGCTTCTGCTGCATCAGGTGAGATCGTATTCCCCTTTAAATCGGGATTACTCAATCCTTTCTGATCATCTGATATGGTGTCAGATGATGGTAACGGGTTCTTCTCTGAGAGAAGCAGAACTTCCTGATATAGGTTTTTCGCCTTAGTAACAGCAATATCTACTAAAAGCGGAGAATAATCCTCTTCTTCGCTGAGTGAACGAACCATTGTTTCAAGGTCGCTTATTTCCCTCAGTATGAATTCGATGATCAATTTATTGTTCATAAATGAGATTGTTCAGGAAAACTAATGGGCATTTTTGGTTACTTTTGTAAAAGTATTAAAAAAATAAACTTCCTCTAAATCTGCCAGATGTTTCTTGAAGTTAACTCACACGATAGACGAAAAGGCTGGATAGAAGTAATTTCAGGCTCCATGTTTTCAGGTAAAACCGAAGAACTTATCCGACGTTTAAAGCGTGCCCGTATTGCCCGGCAACGTGTTGAGATTTTTAAGCCTTCTGTTGATGCCAGATATTCGGAAGATTCTGTCGTTTCTCATGATGAAAATTCAATCCCTTCTGTTTCAGTAGATCGCTCTGCCGATATTCTTTTGCAGGTTGGTACTGTTGATGTTGTGGGCATTGATGAGGCACAATTCTTTGATGATGGATTGATTGATGTTTGCAACCATTTGGCAGATGCAGGGATCCGGGTTATTGTAGCAGGATTGGATATGGATTATCGGGGGAAGCCATTCGGTCCGATTCCGAAGCTTTTAGCTTGTGCCGAATATGTGACTAAAGTTCATGCTATTTGTATGCGTTGCGGAAATCTGGCTCATTTCTCACATCGGTTAACAGCTTCCGATCAATTAGTAGAATTGGGAGAGAAAGATGTTTATGAACCGCTTTGTCGCGATTGTTATGTAGAATATAAAAAATCTGAATAATTATGTCGGGTTATAGTATTGAAGAGTTGAAGAAGGTTTTAGCGCCGGTTGAGATCTTTGGAACAAATGGACGGGATTGTAATATTTTGCGTTTGTCAATTGACAGCAGAGGTGTCCTGGCGGGCGAACAAACAATGTTTTTTGCCATCAGAGGAGATAAACGTGATGGGCATGATTTTATTTCGGACGCCTATCAAAAGCAGGTTCGGGTTTTTGTTGTTGATAAAATAGAAAAGAAATGGCTTGATTTCTCAGATGCTGTTTTTCTTCGGGTAGATGATACATTGCAGTCTTTACAAAAGCTCGCGGCATGGCATCGGCAACAACTGAAATGTCCGGTGTTAGGAATTACCGGGAGCAACGGAAAGACGATTGTCAAGGAATGGCTCTTTGAAATATTACAGGATCAATTTGTGATTTCAAGAAGCCCCAAAAGCTATAACTCTCAGATCGGAGTCCCATTGTCTGTCTGGTTGATGGATTGTCAATCGCAGCTTGCAATTTTTGAAGCCGGAATATCTAAGCCCGGTGAGATGGGGAAACTAGCTGAGATTATTACTCCCGATTATGGAATTTTCACCAATATAACTGGTGCTCATCAGGAAAATTTTAGTTCTCTTGAAGAAAAGGCTAAAGAGAAAGCAAAACTGTTTGAGCATTGCAAAACTATTGTTTATTGTTGTGATCAGCCGATTGTTGATAAAGTTCTGAAAGAGGTCTATTGCAATTTGGAACCGACCTTGTTTTCATGGTCATTTGTCAGGAGTGATGCATCATTGCTCATCCGGAAAAAAGAACTTGAACGTGGAGTCAGTCTGTCGATTGATACTGATCATGGAGAAGAAACGGTCACTATTCCGTTCAGTGATGCTGCTTCTGTTGAGAATGCGGCGCAGTGTCTTGCCATGTTGGTTGCCTTAAAACTTCAGCCTTCAGATTTTAAGAAGAAATTTGAGAGTTTGGTTCCTGTCGCAATGCGATTGGAAATTAAGCAGGGAATCAATAACTGTTCTTTGATTGATGACTCCTATAATTCGGATATCAATTCACTGGAGATTGCACTTGAATTACTTGTTCGTGAAGCTAAAAGCAGCCGATCTAAAAAAACCTTGATCCTTTCGGATATTTATCAGTCAGGATATGCAGAACAGGAGTTGTATGAGCGTGTTGCCGAGTTGATCCACCTTCGGAAAATTGACAGGCTTATCGGAGTAGGTGCTGCAATCTCTGCTCATGCACATCTTTTTGATTGTGAAAAGGAGTTTTATATAACGACCGATAATTTTACCGGGCATTTTGAAGATGGTAACTTTAGAAATGAAACAATATTACTGAAAGGATCCCGTGCTTTTAGATTCGATCTCATTACCGGTCTTTTGCAGGAAAAGGCACATCAAACAGTCATGGAGGTTAATTTAAATGCATTGGTGCATAACCTGAATTACTTCCGTTCTTTGCTTGATCCGTCGACAAAGGTGGTGGCAATGGTAAAAGCTTTTTCTTATGGAAGTGGCGCTGCGGAAATAGCAAGTCTGCTTCAGTATCATCGTATCGATTATCTGGCTGTCGCAATTGCGGATGAAGGCGTAGAACTCCGGAAGGCGGGGATTCGCGTCCCGATTATTGTAATGAATCCTGAGTCGCATGGCTTTGACCTTATGATTGAATATCAGCTTGAGCCGAATATTTATTCGCTTCGGCAACTTCGTCAATTTAATGAAGCAGTTCAGCGTCATGCCGATCGATTGGTCCCTGTTCATATTAAGCTTGAGACAGGGATGAAGAGACTGGGAATTGATTCGGATGAGGAATTGAAAGAGGTAATTGCTATTATCAAAAAGAGTCAGAATCTTTTCGTTCGTTCTGTCTTTTCGCATCTGAGTGTGAGTGATGAGCCGGATCAGGATGAATTTACTCAATATCAATTTAATCGATTTATGCATTTGAGCGATATTGTTCGAAATGCGTTTGATTATAAGATTATTCGTCATATTCTGAATTCATCGGGTATTGAGCGTTTCCCTGAAAAACAATTTGAAATGGTAAGGTTGGGAATCGGACTTTATGGGATTAGTGCAGTTGATCAGTCGAAAGTGCAGTATGTCAGTTCGCTTAAAACAACAATTTCTCAGATTCGTGAGGTAAGACCGGGTGAGACAATCGGCTATGGAAGAAGAGGAATTGCAAAAGGACTGTCGAAGATTGCAGTGTTGCCGATTGGGTATGCTGACGGATACAACCGACGTTTTGGCAATGGTGTTGCAAAGGTCTATATAAATGGTCATTTTGCCCCTGTTGTCGGGAATGTCTGCATGGACATGTGCATGGTTGATGTTACAGGTATTCCCTGTCGTGAAGGCGACAGAGTAGAGATATTCGGAGATCATGTAAAGCTGACAGATCTCTCAAAAGCAATAGGTACTATTCCATATGAAATCCTGACTTCGGTTTCGCGAAGAGTGAAGCGGGTTTATTATCAGGAGTAAAATAATTAGTACACTTAATATTTGGATCTTAAAAAGAGAGGATGTTTCAAAAAATTGAAACATCCTCTCTTTTTAAGATCCAAATATTAAGCGTACTAATTATTTTACTCCTGATAATAAACCCGCTTCACTCTTCGCGAAACCGAAGTCAGGATTTCATATGGAATAGTACCTATTGCTTTTGAGAGATCTGTCAGCTTTACATGA
>JAUZOB010000082.1 GCA_030706665.1 Bacteroidota bacterium | reverse complement strand
TGAAGATAACTGAACCGTATCAACAAGGAAACAACACCTTATTTCGTTCGTGGTTCAGACGTGGTTTAGACGTGGTTCATTCGTCGAAATGATTTTCATACCACGTTTGACCCGACTTTCAAAGTCGGGCCAAATATAGCTTTGATATATATTTACATTAGCGTTATTGTGGTGATAGATAGGTTAAATAAAAATCAGGTTGCCTGTTGTAATAAACGGCAGATATTTCATGCTTATTGATTCCAATCATCTGTACGGAACGGACTAACGGGTAACCCTTCTTTGCTAAACAAATTTCCCATTGAATCGCTGGTGAAAGAAAATCGGACTGCAACCGGAGTCTTCAGATTTTTGGCATAGACAACAAGTGTGTTTTTCTCAATTTTCCCTTGTGCCGGGATGAATTTATGATCTTCGCCAGCTATCTCCAAACAAGTTGGCGCTCCGTTTTTGCTAATTAAAGTTGTTGGAACATTGTTAAAATAGATACGGATTTTGTTTTTCTCTGTTTTCATTGATTGGTAAACCGGACTTTTGCAAACAATTCCTTTTATCCCATAGTGTTCGCTTAAGGCAAGGTTTGCTAAACGAATTCCGACTGACTTTTTGTCCTTGGGATGAATGTCTTTCACGTTATCGACCAAATCCGTTGTGACGACCATGCCGGTGTTGGGAACGTCAAGAGTCTTTTGTTGAGCTTCGCGCAAAAAGGCTGCGTTTACCTCTTTCCCATAAGTGAATGGAGCGATCTGTACAAAATAGAAGGGGAAGTCGGTGCCGAAATCGGATCTCCAATTTTCGATGAGCGTTTTCAATAATTTGTTGTACCCATTGGCCGTTGGGACATTCGTTTCTCCCTGATACCAGATGGCTCCTGCAATACGATAAGGAATAACCGGATATATCATGGCATTATATATTCCGCCAATTATGGTTGGCCACCATGGTGTTACATTCTGTTTCCTGGAATTTGTATAAAGTAAAGAATCATTGAGTATTCGATCTTTATTAACAAAACATTCTGCGGGAGCACCCCCCCAACTTATATTTATCACTCCGATTGGGACTTTTAGACTATCCTGAAGTTGCTTCCCGAAGAAATAGCCGGCTGCACTAAATGTTTTCATGGTAGTCGGAGAGCATTCTTCCCATTTCCCGTAACAATTGCTTTGGTGCGATTCATTGCCAATCTTTTTGATATTGAAAAAACGGATGGTAGGATAATTGGCATTTTTTACCTCCTCGTCTCCGTTCTTTATTCCCCATGTCGAATTCATCTCCATATTTGATTGACCGGAACAAATCCAGACTTCTCCGATCATTACATTCGAAAGCGTTTGTTCATCGCTTCCTTTGATCGTTATGGTGTAAGGTCCTCCGGCAGATGGAGTTTTGAGGGTAGCTTTCCAAAAAGCAGTATTGATACATTTTACTTTTACAGTGGTAGTATCCCAGCTGGTTTTAATTGTTATTTCGCTATCAGGTGCGTCCCATCCCCAGATCGGTACATCGCTTTTTTGCTGAAGAACCATGTTGTTGCAGAAGATTGAAGGTAGTTTAATCTGAGAGAATGTTTTTTCTATCGAAGTAAGCTGTAAAATGATGAATACAACAAATAGAATTTTTAATTGCATGTTGTGATTTTTCATTGTTTATTAGTTTCAGGTTTAATGTTTTCTGGAAGTTGACTTAAAGTTAGCTATAACTTTATTATAAACAGACGCTTTGTGGCATTTTGTAATGCTTTTTTATGTCTGCGTTATAGAAAATAGTACAACTTAATTCCATTTTTTGCTCTAGTTGGAGTTGATTTGGAAAAGTTGACATAAGTTTTTAATTTGCAGACGGCTTTTTATTTGAATAAAATATCGTTGAAATAATGAAAAGAATGAAGCTAATAATTCTGGTTGTTTTTATTTTTTTATTTCCAAAGATCGATTTGAATGCACAGATTGCTGAAGCAACTGATGGATGGAGAATAACCGTTACTCCGGGAGATGAATATTATGGAACCTGCATCGCAAATGGTATGTTAGGAATATTGCCGACCGAAATTCCGCTTGGTTTTAAATGTATTACCATGAATGGCCTGTGTGATATTGATAATAATGGCGTAGCCAATAGATTAGATGCTACGAATATTTTCAATCTAAAATTGTTTGTTGATAACAAACAAGTCCTTTTGGGAAAAGAGAAAATAAAAAATTATACGCATACAATTGATATGCAGCATGGGAAATTCATTTCTTCATTTGAATATGATAATTCCATTAAAGTCGTGCAGACCGTTTATGCTCTAAGGCATTTGCCGAATACTTTACTCGTAGAAATGAAAATAACAGCCTTGCATGATTTGGAATTAGGACTCTCCAACGAACAGATAATTCCTTCTTCTTTAATTAACCAAAGAGATAAAAGTCATAGCCTGGGTTCGATGCAGTTATATTCAACATTGGCTCAAACATTAAAAGGGAGATATAACCTGGCATCATGTTACAGTTATTTATTTGGTGCAAAATCTCCCAATATAAAAACGGATAAAAGAGAGAATGGAAATGAAGTTTCCTCTTTTATGGTGACAATAAAGAAAGGAGAAGAATTCAATTGCTCTGTTGTAGGTTCTTTTTGTTCTTCTGCTAATTATCCGGATCCTGCTAATGAAGCGGAACGATATACAATTTTTGCTTGTCTGGAAGGGAAGGACCGGTTGATTGCTAAACATGAAAAGGCTTGGGATGAGCTATGGAAAGGAGATGTCGTGATCGAGGGGGATAATCGCGTTCAGGCCGATGTGCGCATGGCACTGTATAATCTGTATTCCTTTGTTCGGGAAGGATCCGGATATAGTCTGTCTCCGATGGGATTGTCGGGAAACGGTTATGGAAGACATGTGTTCTGGGATTGTGAAACATGGATGTTCCCTCCTTTGCTAATGTTGCATCCTGAGATTGCAAAATCATTGCTTGATTATCGATATGACCGACTTGCTCAGGCCCAAAAGAATGCTGCCAGTCATGGCTATAAAGGAGCGATGTTCCCTTGGGAGTCTTGCGAAAGCGGATTTGAAGATACCCCGGTATGGGCACTGACCGGTCCATTTGAACATCATATTTCAGCAGATATCGCTATTGCATTTTGGCAATATTATCAGGCAACCCAAGACAAGTTATGGCTTAAAGAAAAGGGATTCCCCGTTTTAAGAGAGGTTGCTAATTTCTGGTTGAGCCGAGTGGAAAAGAATGGTCGGGGAGAATATGAAATAAAGAATGTCGTATGTGCCGACGAATATGCGGCGAATGTTGATAACAACGCTTTTACGAATGGTGCGGCGATACTGGCTCTTCGTTATGCGACTCAGGCTGCAAAAGTGTTGAATGAAATTGCAGATCCGAGCTGGAAGGAAGTTGCAGATAATATTCCCATTCGCGAATTTGAAGATGGTGTGACTCGTGAATATGAAAATTATGACGGTCGGAAAATCAAACAAGCTGATGCGAATCTTTTAACTTTCCCTCTTTGTTTGATTGCAGATAAAGAAAAGATTAGAAAGGATCTGATCTATTATGAGCCGCGTATCGACAATGGCCCGGCAATGAGTCATTCTGCTCTTGCAGTGGGTTATTGCTATCTGGGTGATAAGCAACGTAGTTTCGAGCTTTTCCAAAGAGGATATGTTCCAAATCAGAAGAAACCATTTGGCGTATTGTCTGAATGTGCCGGAGGAGAAAATCCATATTTTGTAACTGCAGCAGGTGGAATGCTTCAGACTGTTTTATTCGGATTTGGCGGAATTAAATTGACTGACAGAGGATATGTTCAGCAAAAAGGATGTTTACCTTTGCATTGGAAATCGCTCATGATAAAAAGAGTAGGTCCTGGAGAATCAACTTATAGATCTAAACAATGAAAAAGATAGTAACAGTAGCAGGTGCCAGACCTCAGTTTGTAAAGGTTGCTGCTGTGAGCAGAGCCCTTCAGGGAACAGGGATTCAAGAGGTATTGATTCATACCGGGCAGCATTTTGACCGGAACATGTCGGATCTTTTCTTCGAGGAGATGGAGATACGAAAACCGGATTATAATCTCAATATTCACAGTTTGAGCCATGGGGCAATGACCGGTCGCATGCTGGAAGAGATTGAAAAAGTTCTTCTTGTAGAAAAACCTGATATGGTAATGGTTTATGGTGATACGAACTCTACTCTGGCCGGTGCTCTTGCCGCTGCTAAATTGCATATTCCAGTTGCGCATGTCGAAGCTGGTTTGCGTTCGTTTAATATGAAAATGCCGGAAGAAATCAATCGTATTCTGACAGACCGTATTTCTTCGTTGTTGTTTTGTCCAACACAAACCGCAGTCGATAATTTGCATCGGGAAGGTTTTGAGAACTATAATTGCTCGATCATCAAAAATGGGGATGTGATGCAAGATGCAGCTTTGTTCTATGGACAAAGGTCAGCTGCGAAATCAGATATTGTCAGACGTTTGGGACTGGAGCATAAAGATTTTATCTTGTGTACGATCCATCGACAAGAGAATACCGATAATCCCGAATGTCTGAATGCTATCTTTTCAGCATTAAATCAAATGCAGAAAGAGGTGCAAATTGTTTTTCCCATGCATCCCCGTACTCGCGGAATCCTGAATGAAAAGAATATATCGACTGCTTTCACTCCGATCGATCCGGTAGGGTATTTTGATATGATCGAATTGTTGAGGCATTGCCGACTTGTAATGACTGATAGCGGTGGATTGCAGAAAGAGGCATTCTTTTTTGGGAAACACTGTGTAACTGCGCGCGATGAAACAGAATGGACGGAACTGGTGGATCATGGGTTCAATATTTTGGCCGGAGCAGATTATGACAAGCTGAGATATGGTGTGGAAATGATGATGCAAAAAGAATCAAATTTTGAGATAGACCTTTATGGTAACGGAAAGGCAAGTCAAGTTGTTGCCAATGAACTTTTGAAAAGATTCTGATATGAAGATTCTGATGGTACTTGATCATGAATTCCCTGCAGATGTAAGGGTCGAAAAAGAAATAAAAACATTAGTCGCTGCAGGACACAAAGTTGAATTGGCCTGTTTTACACGACAGGGAAGAAACGGCTATGAAGAAAAAGACGGTTATGTGA
Source organism: Bacteroidota bacterium (assembly GCA_030706665.1). GTDB lineage: Bacteria > Bacteroidota > Bacteroidia > Bacteroidales > Prolixibacteraceae > JAUZOB01. The sequence continues at coordinate 6,470 of JAUZOB010000082.1, read as the reverse complement.
TTCATCGCAAGCCAATCTCAACTTTTACTTACAAATCAAGCGTCGGATGTTTGAAATTCCCTTTCTATTTTAATTTTTGGAGGGAATACCTGACAAGTCTTCTTGCAAATGGAGTGTATGATGCTTTGCATATTCATGATTTGCCCCTGGCGCAGGTGGGAGCTGAAATGAAAAAGAAGTTCGGTATTCGATTTGTTCTTGATTTACATGAAAATTGGCCTGCGCTTTTACAGGTATCGGCACATACCAATACAACTTTAGGAAAGCTCTTGTCGAGTGATTCGCAATGGAGAGCATATGAGCGAAACTATGTTTCTAAAGCGGATCGGGTAGTGGTTGTGGCAGATGAGATGAAACAACGTCTGGTGTCGACAGGAATTGAGAATTCCTTCTATGTTGTTCCAAATACACTTGGAAAGGAAACTTATGCAGGGTTAACCACAACGACCGATTCCCATTTTATTACTCTCTTCTATGCCGGTGGATTAAATTTCCATCGTGGAGTTCATGTGGTTATCGAGGCGATCTCTAAATTGACACAATATCCCAATATTCGTTTTCGCATTGTCGGAAGTGGTAAATATGAAGAGGCATTGAAAGCGATGGCTCGCAATCTTAAAGTTGAAGGTAAAGTGGAATTTATGGGGTGGAAGTCCCAAACGGAGGTATATGAAATTCTGAATCAATCAAATATAGCGCTTATCCCTCATCTTCGAAATGAGCATACCGATAATACGTCTCCCAATAAATTATTCCAGTATATGTTGGCGGGAAAGCCGGTGCTCTCAAGTGATTGCAGATATATTAAGAATATTCTCGATGAAACGGGTGCTGGAATCTGCTATGAAGATACCAATCCCGAAGATTTTGCTTCCAAATTGAAACCATTGCTTGATAGTCCTGATCTTCGTGTGTCAATGGGACAGAAAGGAGTCGCTGCTATTCGTGATAAATATAATTGGGAAAATACTTCCCGCGAATTGTTAAGGCTTTACGAGGAGCTGATTTAATTGCTCTTCATAAAGGGGATAAAGATGCTGCGGGTTATTATCTGTTCTGTAGTTAAAAGATTCGGACTTAGACTCCAAAAGTTCTTTTTTTGAAAGGAAATCGGATGGTTCGTTCGATTTAAGATTTGAGCGCAGATTGAATCTTTGATTATCTGTTATTGAATTACTCGCATTTATATGGCTTATTTGGAACAAAAACAGTTATTTTTGTTTGGGCAAAAATACTATAATGGCCAGATTGTAGACTATAATGAATTTAAAATACAATAGATGAACAAAACGGATAACTTGAAAAAATTTCTGCCTCATTTGATTGCAGTGCTGATTTTTACAGCAATAAGCTTTGCTTATTTTTCGCCACTGCTTGACGGTAAAGTTTTACAGCAAAGCGATAATGTTAATTTTATTGGGATGTCGAAAGAAATTGTTGACTATCGTGCGACAACCGGTCATGAGGCCTTATGGACAGATTCGATGTTCGGAGGGATGCCGTCTTATCTGATTTCGACTACTTTCCCCGGAAATCTGATTAAACCGGTCGATAATATTTTGCAGACCTTTCCTCGTCCTGCCGGCTTTTTGTTTATCTATCTGATTGGGTTCTATGTGCTATTATTGGCATTTAAAGTTGATAAATGGCTCAGTGTCATTGGATCAATTGCATTTTCTTTTTCGTCCTATTATTTTATTATTATATCGGCAGGGCATAATTCGAAAGTAGTTGCCATTGCCTATGTGGCTCTGGTGATAGCAGGTATCATAATGGCGTTCAGAGGTCGAAGGCTATGGGGGGCTATTCTTTTTGCGGTCGGCTTGTCTCTTGAGCTTTTAGCCGGACACCCTCAGATTACTTATTATGCCTTCATGGTTATTTTTCTGTTCGGTATAGTAGAAATGATTTTTGCAATCCGAAATAAAACACTTCCCGAATTTTTTAAATCTTTTGCTATTCTTTTACTTCCGGCTCTTCTTGCTGTGGGGACTGATTTGGCCCGCTTACTGACGACCCTGGAGTATGGGAAATATTCAATAAGAGGTAAGACCGAGCTGACCCACAATCAGTCGAACCGGACAACAGGTTTGGACAAAGACTATGCGACTCAGTGGAGCTATGGGATTGATGAAACAATGACTTTATTTATTCCGAATTATAAAGGAGGTTCAAGCACTGGGGCACTGAGTGAGGATTCAAAAACATTTGAAGCTCTTCGTCAACAAGGTGTTCCAAATACAAGAGAAGTAATCAAACAGCTTCCTGTTTATTGGGGGGATCAGCCTTTTACTTCTGGTCCGGTTTATGTGGGAGCCATTGTTTTTTTCCTTTTCTTTTTGGGACTTTGGATTGTCAAAGGTCCGGAGAAATGGTGGCTGTTGTCTGCTACGATTCTTTCTATAATGTTGGCATGGGGTAAAAACTTTATGCCATTAACAGATCTGTTTTTTCAATATTTACCCGGCTATAATAAATTTCGGACAGTCTCGATGATTCTTGTTATTGCCGAATTTGCAATGCCACTTCTTGGATTACTTGCATTGCGGGATATCTTTGATAAGAAGCTTTCAAAAGGCGAGATCTTAAAAGGCCTGAAATGGGCTACCATTATTACAGGGGGACTAGCGTTGATCATTGCATTAATACCCTCAATATCCGGATCTTTTTCCGGTGCATCTGATGCTCAACTGCCAGGTTGGTTGCTTGAGCCGCTAAGGTCTGACAGGGAATCTATCCTACGTTCTGATGCGATCCGATCTTTGGTTTTTGTGCTCTGTGCTGCCGGACTAATCTGGCTTTATATTGAAGAAAAACTGAAGAAAGAACATTTCCTGGTTGTGTTGGGCCTGTTGATGATTATTGATCTTTGGCCGATAAATAAACGTTATCTGAATAATGATCAGTTTGTACGTCCAAGACAGATTACTCAGAACTTTGAAAAGACTCCTGCCGATGAGGCTATCCTTCAGGATAAGGATGCATCTTATCGTGTCATGAATCTGAATAATCCGTTTAATGACTCCCGGACTTCTTACTATCATAAGTCGATTGGTGGTTACCATGCGGCAAAGATGAGACGTTATCAGGAATTAATTGATTTTTGCATTTCAGGAGAAGCTACTGACTTGATTAATGGATTTAGGACGCCTGATTCGTTACTTTCAGTCATGAAAAACCTGCATGTGTTGAATATGCTCAATACCCGTTACTTTATAGCAGATCCCAATCGAATGCCAATTCGTAACCCATACGCTTATGGAAATGTCTGGACGGTTTCAAATCTTAGAGTTGCAGAGAATGCAGATCAGGAGTTGGAAGATCTGAAATCGATAGATCCCCGGACGGATGTTGTAGTGGCTAATTCAATGACGGCTAATCTTCCAAAGCAAATTGAAACTGATCCTACTGCCTCAGTCCGTCTGACTTCTTATGCCCCGAATCTCTTGAAATATGATTTTTCTGCCAATAAAGATCAGTTGGTAGTTTTTTCTGAAATATATTATCCTAAAGGCTGGAATGCATATGTGGATGGCAAACTTACTCCACACTTCAGGGCTGATTACGTTCTGAGGGCTATGATGGTCCCAGCGGGTAAACACAATATTGAGTTCAAATTCGAACCAAAAACGTATTACACCGGTGATAAAATATCTCTCGTAAGCTCTGTTATATTGATTCTCCTGGTTCTTTCTGCAGGTGCATTTGAAATTAATAAAGCTTTAAAGAAGGGTAAAAAAGAATAAGAAAATGGCAAAACCAATTAAAAAACATTTGTTAAGGAATCATATCCGGAATTCTTATCTTACTTCGGTTATTAGCATCTCAATGGTGTTGTTCCTGTTGGGAATACTTGGATTAATCGTTTTGAACGCCAAAACGTTTTCGGAATATATCAAAGAGAATATTGGATTCTCTCTTATTTTGGATGAGAATGCGACTGAGCCTGATATTATTTCATTGCAAAAGAAACTTGACGGGAGCGACTTTGTTAAAGCTACCAAGTATGTGGATAAAGAAACGGCTGCGAAACAACTTCAGGAAGAACTTGGCGAAGACTTTATGACCTTTTTGGGGTATAATCCTCTTTTGGCCTCAATTGATGTGCAGTTATACGCACGTTATGCACAACCTGATAGTATGGTGGTCCTTCAGAAAAAGATTATGACTTACCCTCATGTGAAGGAAATTTCCTATCAAAAAAACATTGTGACCATGCTGAATGAAAATATTCAAAAGATCAGTGTGGTGTTGTTATTCTTTAGCTGCCTTCTTCTGATTATTTTTGTGGCATTGATTAATAATACGATCCGGTTGCAGATTTATTCACAACGGTTTATTCTTAATACCATGCAACTTGTCGGGGCAACGAGAGGGTTCATTCGAAAGCCTTTTGTGAAAACGGCTGTTATAAACGGGGCTGTTGGTGCATTGATTGCTAACATTCTTCTGGTAGGCCTTATTTATACATATCAACGCGAGCTGAACGGGTTGATGGATGTTTCAAGTAAGTCTCAAATGGGATCGTTAATCGTGTTCGTATTTGCGGCTGGAATTGTCATTTCATGGGTATCGACGGTTTTATCCGTAAATAAGTATCTTCGACTAAGTTTTGATGAATTGTTTTAATGTTAAAATATTAACGATATGTCTGATAAAGAAAAGAATGTAAATGATGACCCGGGCTTCGCTTTGGGGAAAGAAAACTATAAATTGCTGGCAATAGGTTTTGTAATCATCGTTTTGGGTTATATCCTGATGTCAGGTGGCGGAAGCAGTGATCCTAAAGTTTTTGATGAAAGTATTTTTAGCTTCAGAAGAATCACTCTTGCACCTCTTGTTGTGTTGGCAGGTTTTGTTTTTTCTATTTATGGAGTTATTAAAAGACCTAAAGAATAATGGTGTTTCAATCGCCTGATTCATTTAAAATATAATTAAAGAGACGTTGAAATGACCATCTTTCAAACAATTCTGATTTCGATTGTTGAAGGGATTACCGAATTCCTGCCAATATCTTCAACCGGACATATGATTATTACCCAAAAGTTACTTGGGGTTGAAAGCACAGAATTTGTAAAAGCTTTTACTGTAAATATCCAATTCGGGGCTATCCTCTCTGTGGTTGTTTTATATTGGAAGCGTTTTTTCCAAACCTTTGATTTCTATCTGAAGTTATTCGTGGCTTTTATCCCGGCAGCAATCTTGGGATTCCTGCTTGGTAAACAAATTGACAAATTGTTGGAGAATGTAGCCGTTGTGGCTGTAACACTTCTCCTGGGAGGTATTGTTCTTCTGTTTGTGGATAAATGGTTTTCGAAACCTGATTCAGATCAAAATGTTTCATCTAAGAAAGCATTGTTCATTGGATTTTTCCAATGTATTGCTTTGATTCCAGGGGTATCAAGATCTGCCGCGACAATTATCGGGGGAATGTCAAATAAACTGACCCGTAAAAATGCAGCTGAATTCTCGTTTTTCCTGGCTGTTCCAACAATGTTTGCAGCTTCTGCGTATAAATTATTGGGAAGTTATAAAACCCTTTTGGTAAAAAGTAATTTGGACGAGTTGATTATCGGGAATGTCGTTTCATTTATTGTTGCTATGATTGCTATTCGTTGGCTGATGAAGTTCCTTACTCATTATGGGTTCAGAGCTTTTGGGTGGTACCGGATTATTCTTGGTACAATTATTCTTGGCATGTTAGCGCTGGGATATGATCTAAAGATTGCCTGATATTAATCGTGTATACTTGTTGAGTCGGGATTAATTTTCTGGGTGCTTGATTTATTGATAGTTTTATTGCTATCTTTGCGCCCTGATTTTCAAAACTGTTCTCTCTTGGTACTAACAGCATTTGAATGGAGCAACCAGATATAACGCATGATTTTATGAATGGCGAGATTGTCATAATTGACAAGCCGCTTGATTGGACATCTTTTGATGTTGTGAAAAGAATTCGCGGAGTTATCATGCGAAAATTGAAATGTCGTAAATTAAAGGTTGGACATGCCGGAACCCTTGATCCGAAAGCCAGCGGATTGATGATACTTTGTACCGGAAAAGCAACTAAAAGGATTGAAGAGTTCCAGGCTTTTGAAAAGGAGTATATTGCCCGGGTTAAAGTCGGTGCGGTTACCCCTTCATATGACTTGGAAAGCGAGGAATCCGAATTCTATCCGACCGAGCATATCAATGAGGATTTGCTGAGTTCGGTTTTATCTTCTTTTGTAGGGGAGATTGAACAAATACCTCCGGTCTTCTCTGCTATAAAGGTGAATGGTGTTAGATCGTTCGACCTGGCACGGAAAGGGAAAGACGTTGAACTGCAATCCAGAAAAGTAATAATCTCTGAAATTGAATTGCTCTCAGTTGAATGGCCATTCTTTGAGATTAAAGTTGTTTGCAGTAAAGGTACCTATATCAGGTCGCTTGCCCGTGATATAGGAGTCGCTCTGAATAGTGGTGCCTAT
>JAUZOB010000081.1 GCA_030706665.1 Bacteroidota bacterium | reverse complement strand
TCGTTTATCATCGCAGACCTCTGGGTGAGACGGATGGAAATCATCGGGTAACCTGTATCGATCGGATGTATTTTGATAAAGATGGTTTCATTAAACCGGTAAAGATTACATTTGAAGGAGTAACGGCCAGACCTTTGAAATAAAGTTCTTTTTGCTTCTTCGTTAAAGAGGTTCTTTGTTAATTAATAACGGAGAACCTCTTTGCTTAATGTCGATATAAAGACGAAGTTGACATGCTAAAGGGATTAATCGAGATTCAAAAGACTGAATTGTTCGATAAACTTATTAAATGTATCCCTCTAACTCAATGTTTTGTTGATCCAATAAAATGAAATAGTCCATAGATATAATGGATAAAATTTCAGAGCGGTTGTCAGTGATTTCTCTTTTCCTCTTTTGTGTATGAATGGTCCTATTTTGATTTTGAGGAAGTGGATGGAATAAGAGTGAATTCTCTTTCGAATCTTTATGTCATAAGAATTTTTTATTCTTAAAATTAAAAATTGAATACTTTTATTCCGTTAACGTTCTTGGAATAGGTTGTGAATCTTTACTGAGTTCGTTTTTGTATTAGCTGAAGTCTATTCCGAATTGGGACAGGTGAGAATTTTTAGTTTATTGGTAGCAGTGAACCTGAGGAAAATAGATTTAATTTTAAAGTGATCAAATAGAATAAACAATCTTAAGGATGAGACAAAAATTTAACACTTTTAGATTATATATTTTTTATGCCGTTTTGTTGCTTGTTATGTCGGAAAGAACAGCAGGAGCTGTTCAGGCAGACAATAAACCAACAGGCCTTTCTGTTAATTTTTTGTCACATCCCGATATGGTTTTCCTGGATGGATATCTGGTTAATACGTCGTTGAGTGAAGCTGTCTCCGGAAGAGAAAATTATCAGTTTGCAGAAATTGCCCAAAAGAAACCATTCTTTGGATGGATTGTTAATTCTGATCAAAATAATACCTTACAAACGGCCTATCAGATCATCATTGCTTCCAGTCTTGAAAATATTGAGAAAAATAATGGCGATTATTGGGATTCTCGCAAAATTGAGAGTGATCAGTCTGTCAATGTAGTTTATGCGGGGAAAGCTTTAAAACCGAATTCTGTTTATTTCTGGAAAGTTAAAACGTGGGATAATCATGGGATTGAGTCCGGTTATTCTGTAATTTCCCAGTTTAAGACTGCAGCCGAGCTCGTCGATTACGCTACTGCCCGCTATCCTCTACAAAAACAAGATCAATTTCCTGTCACTATTCATTCTTTTTCTAAATCGGAAACATTCATTGATTTCGGGAAGGATGCTTTTGGGCGATTGCGTTTGACACTCGAAGGCAGAAATGGTAATGATACGATTACGGTTCGTTTGGGCGAATCAATGAAAAATGGGCTGATTGATCGTAATCCGGGCGGAACAATTCGTTATTCTTCCTATAAATTGATTCTAAAAGGTGGATGGAATACTTATGTAATTGCAATTAATCCGGATAAACGAAATACCGGTCCCCGGGCTGTGCATCTTCCTGACTATATTGGCGAAGTTACTCCTTTCCGATATTGTGAAATTGATGGTTACTCCGACTCATTGGAAAAGCAACAGATCATTCGTGAGACTGTTTTTTATCCGTTTGATGAAACCGAATCCTATTTCTCCAGTTCGGATACAGTCTTGAATCAGGTTTGGGATTTGTGTAAGTATTCGATGAAAGCCACCTCGTTTGCCGGAACCTTTGTGGACGGCGATCGTGAGCGGATTGCCTACGAGGCTGATGCATTGATTAATCAGTTGGGATTTTATAATGTTGTGCGTGATTATAGTATTGCAAGATCTACTCATGAATATTTGATAAATCATCCTACCTGGCCAACCGAATGGATTTTACAGTCGGTACTTTTAGCCTGGTATGATTACCTCTACACCGGGAATAAGGAGTCGCTGTCACAATTTTATAAGGATTTGCAAGCAAAGACATTGTCGTCTTTGTCCGATGCTTCAGGTTTTATCAGTACCCGGACAGGGAAAGTCACTCCTGAAGTTTTGAGTTCAATTCACTTGAATGATAAATTAAACGATATTGTGGATTGGCCACAAACTGGCATTGTTGGGGAAGGTAAAAGTGAAAAAGGTGAAACGGATGGTTTTGTATTCCAGAATGTTAATGCGGTCGTAAATGCTTATCATTATTTTGCATTGAAGGTAATGAGTGTTATTGCCGGGGAATTGGGGAAGAAGGAAGACAGTGGGTACTATCGCAATCAGGCAGTGAAACTTAAAGAGGCATTCAATGAGAAACTGATTGATAAGAATAGAAAGATTTATACGGATGGGATAGGGACCAACCATGCATCGCTACATGCCAATATGTTTCCGTTGGCCTTTGGACTGGCATCAGTGAAGAATATTGATGAAATCAATAAATTCATCTGTTCACGAGGAATGGCTTGTAGTGTTTATGGCTCGCAGTTCTTATTGGATGCCGTTTATGATTGCAATAATGGTGAGTATGGATTGCAGCTCTTGACTTCAACTGCAGAACGAAGCTGGTACAATATGATTCGGGCAGGTTCAACCATTACCATGGAAGCATGGGATAATAAATACAAACCCAATCAGGATTGGAATCATGCATGGGGAGCTGCTCCGGCAAATATCATTCCCCGCAAGTTGATGGGCATTGAACCCATAGAACCTGGATTCAGAAGAATACGCATTAAACCACAGCCTGCTAAATTAGAGCAGGCAGAAATCAAGTGTCCTACAATTCGTGGAGATGTATTAGTCTCATTTAGAAATATACCCAGGAAGAGCTTTCATCTGGATGTGACTATTCCCGGGAACTCAACGGCTGATGTTTGGTTGCCGGTTTATGCTCATTCGCAATATGTAATGATGGATGGAAAGAAGATTCGCTTTCTTCGGAATAAAAATTTTGCAGTGATTGAGAATGTAGGTTCTGGAAATCATTCCTTTGAAATATATTAGAAAAAGGGAACTGTCCAAAAAATGAATCTTTCTTGTTTAGTGTACACTTAATACGTATACTCTTTGTTCATTCTTGACGGGAAGTTCCGTTTGTTGAATTCAACGGCCATCAAGAATAAACATAGAGAGGATTCATAGGAATCGCTTACAAATTGAATAAACTATAGAAAGATGTTTGCTTTTTGGACAGTACCCATTGAATTATTTGATTAGCTTTTTAAGTACAGGGTAAAGATTCTGTGCCATCCGTTGAAATCCCAAATCAGTTAAATGAACACCGTCTACGGTTGCTTCATTGTCAATTCCGATCAATTTCTCAGATTTCAGATAATAAATGTTTTTATCTCCTTTCTTTTTCTGATTTGCGTATATCTTTTGCAAAGTAGCATTTTGCCCCTGAAGTAAAGAAAAAACGGTTTGGTCAAAATACATATGTGGGAAAAGAATAGTTTCAACTAATAATATTGGAGTGTTTGGTTTCTTCTCGCGAATGATATCCAGAAAATGTGCATATTTTTCATCCATCTGAGCTATGGTAACATTCGGCAAACAATCAATTACATAGCAAGAAGCATCAATTTCGGTCATGGCTTCTGCAATTTCATAATCAAGTTGCCCGTTTCCGCTGAATCCTAAGTTGATGGTTTGCCTATTGAGCATTCTGGATAATTGATTGGTATAGGACATGCCGGCTCTGGAGGCACATCCTCCCTGAGTGATACTGGTTCCGTAAAAAACAACCGGTTTCGCTTTTTGAGGAGAATCTATCTGAGGATTATCAATAGTAGCTGTTGTTTTTACTCCGATTTCAAGATTTGATAATCCATCATAAAGAGGTAAATAGAGCATGTACTCCATGTTATCACCTGACATGTGATTGATAATAATGGAAGAATTGCTTTTCCCTGAAGGTCGGGCGGAATTAACGAACTGCCATTTCCCATTTTTTAAACAATAAAGATCCAACCCTTTAATCCCGGAGGGAGCAAAATGATTCATGTAAACATCGCCGGTGAGCTCCCATTTTGCTGCGATTATCGGAGAGTTTGTGCGAAATCGAATGGCTAGTCCGCTACAGTTTTTTGAAAGTGACCATACTGGTGTACGAGTCTTTCCATCTAAACGAGCCGGTAGTCGTTCATACCTGTTTTGTGTGTCGGTAAATCCTTTACCAATTAATTGAAGTTCATTTGCATTTACATACTTCAGACTATCGGAAGGCGCAGCCATTCCAATTTCTGATAGGGCTAAAATCATGATTAATAAAAAAAATCTCATTTCTTGTTTGGGTTTAGTTGTATTTAATTACGTTAAAGATATAGAAATCTTTTTTGTTTAACTGTTTCTTCAGTTTGAATTATTTATTTGCAACAGTTGACAATAAACACGTTGATGGTTTTATTCTTTTTATGATGAAATTCATCCTCGAAAAGCAGATTAACTCAGAAATCAGAGATAGTGGCTCAAAGATGTTGTAGAAATGGGTTGCTTATTCAATCAGTTTGTTAAAGAATGAAGGAGGGGAATTTGGAGACTATTTATCTCAATAGCTGTGATGGAATAATCTTAGTTTAAAAAGATCTTATCATTTGTTCGTATTTTTGTTTTTATTCTGTCTTTTCATATGTTTATATGAAATGGCTAATTTTTTGGTTTAAAGAAGAGAAGGGTGTGGCAAAATTGCTACACCCTTCTCTTTAAAATTATTAAGCCTTCTTACTTCGGAGTGCTGTTTCTTTTGTTAAAAAAACCAACTTAGATATTCTATTGATATCGCCCTGTTACCTGTAGATAGTTTACCAGTTTCACTGCATATGTTGTTTGCACATCAATAAGTTGGTCTTTGGTCTGTTGTAACAATGCCTGCGATTCGAGCATGTCGGAGATATTGATCATCCCGGCTTTATAATTGTCATTGTTGATCTTTAAATTTTCTTCCGCTTGTTTAATCGCATCTTCTGCAACCTGAATTTGCTTATATGATTCTTCAAGCTCATTCCAGCCTTTTTGCATCTGAAGTGTGAGCAGTTCTGTATTATCCTGACAATTATTTTGCGCGATTTGTTCCCTTATTTGTCGTTCTTTTAGCGAATGGGTCGCCTCCCACCAGCCTGAAATTGGTACTTTTACAGATACGAATGCCATTGTGTTGAACTTATTGTTGTCAGTTATATTCTGATAAATTTCACCGACACCGACACCAACCTCAGGCATATATTCCCCTTTTTTTATCCGGGTTTGAAGTTTTTCAGCTTCTATGCCTTTTTGAAGCATCGCATATTCCTGTCGGTTCGTTAAGGCTTGCTCTGCTTTTTGGTAGACTTCATCGGGGCTTTTGCATTTTGAAATTTTATCAGTGAAAGCCATCCTGGGGTCGTAAGAAGTTCCGATGTATTGGCATAATGCCATTGTTGCCAGTTTGATCCCGTTCTCAAGCTTGAGCTTGTTCATGCGAATTTCATTTTGCTTCAAGGTGACTTTCAATACTTCATTCCGGTTGATCAATCCCGCATGATAAGCATCATTGGCTTGTTTGTATAATGTATCGAGCAATTCGGAGTAGGCATTGAGTGTCTTTTCTTTTTCGTGAAGTGATACAACCAACCAATATTGCTCTTCGGTCCGAAGTAAGACTTCATTTTTTGAAAGGACGGCTTTGCGATTACTGATATCGATTCCGATTGTGGCCAGTTTATTCCCGCTCACAATGCGCCCGCCTGCAAATAGAGGTTGTACAATGCTGATTCCCCCTAATGTTGATTTATCCAGTGCTGAAATATTCATTCCCGGGAAATAGGCAAACTGTTTGGCTGAAGCTAAATTGGCCAGATTGCCATCATATACCGGAAGGTTTGCTGCAGGTATTTTTGCAGTAATCAGGGGGTCTGTTGTCCTGAATGACATCAATGTGGCGCTAGCTGTTGGAAAGTATTTTGTATAAGTCGCTTTTTTTATCTGCTCAGAGGCTTTTATTTCAAGATTTGAATTCTTTATTTGAGCATTGTTTTCCAATGCCATTTTTTTGCACTGAGCAAGAGAATAAACCGGTTGTGCCATGCTTCCCTGAATTCCTGTGAATGTCAATATTGCAAGCAGTGCAATGGGTTTGACTATATTTCCGGAATTTCTGTCTGTTTTGGATTTATTTGTGTCTATTGATCTGAAAATTAACCAATATGCTACCGGTAGAATGAGTACGATCAGGATCATGGAAGTTAATGTTCCGAAACAGATGACTGCACCCATTGGGCTCCAAAGAGGATTCTTGCTTATGATCATTGGAATGACACCCATGGAGGCTGCGGCTGATGTTAAAAAGATAGGGCGCATTCGGCGTTTACCTGCTTCCAGTGCTGCATCCAGAACTGACTTCTTTTGCTTAATCCTTAGTTCTTCGGCATAGTCGAGCATAATGATGCCATTTCTGACGAGAATCCCTATTAAACTTACAATTCCCAGGATTGAAGTCAACCCGAATTCAACTCTTAAGATTAAAGCTCCTAATGCGGCACCTAACAGACTAAGAGATGCAGATCCCAAAACCAATAGTGCAAGGTTTATTTTTCTAAAATGGAATAACAGGATCATGAAGATAATAAATATGCTTATTATAAGGCCTGAAAGAATCTGAGGGAGTGATTCGTTGTCATTTTCATAAGCACCTCCATAATTTATGCTTACTCCTTTTGGGACTGAAAGTCCTTCGGTGATTGCTTTTACTTGTGGAAATATTTTATTCACATTTTCGGTTCGCGCAACATCTGCCATGATTGTGAGGGTCGGTACTCCGTTTCTTCTTACTAGTTGCCCTTGGTTCCAATCCGGAGTGACTTGTGCAATTTGTCTAAGTGGAACCGATACTCCTGGAATAAAAGAATGGATGTACTCATTTTCGATATCGTTAAATGATTCCTGCCCATTTTTATCGGATTTTAGATTTACGGTCACCGGGTAATCTTTCTCCCATAGTGTAGTGATAGGCAACCCGTCAAAACTCATTGCCAGATTGGTTGCTACAGTTGTTTTGTCGATTCCCAGGCGGTTTGCATCAACAGAATTAATATCAACGCGTGCTATCGGGAGCATTTCTTCAAAATCTGTCCGTACCCATGTTAGTCCTTTTACATTCCTGAGTTTTGCCACTAATGAATCACTGACGTGTTTCAAGGGGGCCATGCTGTCGCCTGAGATACGTATTTCAATTGGCGCAGTAACAGGTTGGAAATCTAATTGTTTGAAGCGGATGTGTGCGTTTGGGAAAAGATCCGAATATTTCTCCGAATAGTCGTTTAGTAAATCGATTGTTGCTTTATTTGAGACAGTATTTACAATAAACTGGGCATAGTTTTTAGCTGGCATATTCGGAGCATATACTGCATGAAACCGAGGGGAGCTGGTTCCGACAAAGGAAGTGATTGATGTAATGCGATTGTCTTTTTTCAATAGTTGCTCCATGCGATTTGCTACTACTGTTGTTTGATTTAATGAACTTCCTTGTGGTAAATAGATTTCGACTGCAAACTGATTCCGCTCTGCCACTGGCATTAGTCTTTGGGGTACCTGAGTGAATAATAATATTCCGAGAAGAACAGACAGCAACCCCAGTCCCATCGTCCACTTTGGATGTCGGAAGGCTTTTTCGAGTAATTTGTTGTATGTGTTTTGGATGAATGAAAGAAAATCAAATCTCTTTTTTTTGCCTTCGGGTTCTGACCTGTTAAATCCGGTCCTGATAAAAAAGTATTGAATGAAAGGAATTACTAACATTGCAACCAGTAGCGATATGCCCAGTGTAATTGACACGGTCCATGGGAACATCTTTACAAAATCTTTGAACATTCCTTTAAGTGTAGACAGGAACGGAAAGAAAGTAATACTTATGGCTAATGTTGCTGAAAGTATAGATTTGAAGAAGACTTTAGCGCTTGAAATTGAGGCATGCCAGCGTGATATTCCATGGTCAAGTCGTTCCATGTAGCTATCGACAATTACGATTGAATTGTCGACGATCATTCCCAATGTGACAATCAGTCCGGCTAATGTGACTGTGTTTAGCTCCATTCCGAAAACATACATGAGTCCAAGAGAAATAAAAATGGTTATTGGGATTGAAGATGCTGCGACTGAAGCTACCCGAAGCGGTAAAAGTAAAATGGTTACCAGAATTACCGCGATGATAGCATATAATAGTTCAAGCATAAAGGATTCAATGGCTTCCCCAACTACTTTAGGCTGATCGGCCACTCTTTTGATGCAGACATCTGAAGGAAGTTCTTTTTGGAAATCCTGCAGAACCTTATCCACTTCTTTCCCATATTGAACAATGTTGTTGCCCTGTTGCATTTCCATGGATATCAGCAGGCACTTCTTTCCGTTATTCTGAATATAACTGTCCGGTGTTGGATATTCCTTAACAACGCGGGCTACATCTTTTAATCGGATGATATGTCCGGTCGGATCGGAATAGATAATCTGTTCGGCAATGTCATCCTGGGTTTTATACAGGGATGAGACATGAATCGGCGCGTCTGTCTTTCCGTTGTCTACAGATCCTCCTGCTGCAGTAAAGCCTTGTGTAAAAAGGGTAGCCAGCATTGTTGTGGAGTTGATTCCATATTTCTCAAGTTTGTTTTTTTCAAGATAAATGTTGATTTGCTCTTTTTGTAATCCATAGTGACGAAGTTTCGATACAGATTCAATACGCCGGAGCCTATCCTCGAGTTTGTTCATGTAACCTTCGAGTTCGCGGTAGGATTTGTGTTCTCCTTCTATTGTTATGAGCAATGCTGAGGTGTCTCCAAAATCGTTATCCGCAAAAAGGGCAAGGACTCCTGTTGGTAATTGTGGCTTTAAATTGTTTAGTCCATGCTTCAGTTTTGACCAGAATTCATCTGCATCGGTTACATCATCATTCAATTCGACGTAGATTACCATTAACCCGTCTTTCGAATGAGAATAGGTCTTTTTCTTTTTTATCTCTTTAAAACTGAATAGATAGCGCTCGACTTCCGTAGTTAATTGCTCTTCTACCTGTGCTGATGTCGCTCCAGGATATACTCCGATAACGAGTCCCTGGCGAATGGTGAATGTCGGGAATTCCTGCCGGGGCATATTGTAAAGGGCATATCCGCCCAATAGAATCAATAGTGCCAATATAAGAAATACAATTTGCCTGTATTTCATTGCAGATTCTACCATGCTAATCCTTTTTCTCATATTGCTTATTCTGTGATTTGAACAGGTGTATTTTCATTTAACTTCTGAAATCCTTCGACAACCAACAGGTCGCCGTTATTCAGTCCGTTAATGACCGAAATTCCTCCATTTCCGGATAATTTCCCGATTTTTATGGCCTTTTTGTAAGTTTTTTGGGATGTAGTGTTGACTACAAATACGTATTTTCCGTTATTGTTATCAACCTGAACGGACTGTTGAGGAATGACAATACTGTTTGCCGGCCCATTGTTTTGTATCAATACATTGCTTACCATTCCTGGTTTCAATTTCTCTCCGGTATTCTGAATGGCAATTTTTACTTCATAAGTGTGTGACAATGGATTTGCCATTACTCCTTTTTCGGTTATTCTTCCTTCAAATGTTTCGTTGTTGAGGGCAGCAACCATAATAAATGCTTTTTGTCCAATGGCTGTTTTGGTAATCTCATTTTCAGGAATAGAAACAACAGCATATACTTTCTTAATCTTTACCAGATTGAAAACAGCACTACCTGGTAAGACATTCATTCCCGGTTCGATCATTCGTTGTCCGATTACTCCGTCGGTCGGAGCGTAAATCCTGCAGTCCGAAACGTTTTTCCTTGCCATTTGCGTTGCAGCTCTGGCTTGGGATAATCCTGTTTCAATTTCAACCATCTTTACTTCCGGAAGACTTCCTTTTTTATAAATATCAGATAGACGTTTGTAGCCATCCAATGCCTGTTTTTCTTTTGCCAATGCAATCTGATAGGTATTCCGATAGCTAAAGTTGTTAAGGCTGGCTATAAGTTGTCCTTTGTGAACAGACTGCCCTTCTGAAACCAAAACCTGTGAAACTGTTCCTGTTGTTAAAAAACTCAATGGAATAGAGACAGATTCTTGAATTGTTCCAACGTAATTAGTCGAGTTGTTTTCCGGAGAAATTGAAATTTGCTGAACTTTCACGGAAACTTTCTTTGCTGATGAATCATTCCGTTGATTCTCTTTTTTTCCGCATCCTGATAAGCAAATACTTGTGATTATTAGGACGCTTAAAATTGAAAGGGTCTTCTTTTTCATGTATTTTATTGTCATTTTATGATTTTCAATACTAAAAACGTATTATGGTCGAAAATTTGGCACGAGTTGTTGATTTGCCGAAGACAATTAGATGCAATAAGCATGTTCGTAAATGTTTAGAGAGAGAGGCTATGTTGTTTTTCTTATTCCTCTGATAAGGATTGATGCCAGATATTCAATGCGTTCCTCTCCACTGGCGTACTTGTCATTGGTGAGCAATTCTACGCTGAAACTGCGTAAGGAGCTTACAATTAAAAAAGAAAGAAGCTCGATGTCTTTTTCGATTTCCTCAGTGAATTCTCCTGTTTCTATGCCATATGAGAAGATGCTCTTGACAAATTGTATCTCTCGATTGTCGTATTGTTCTTTTAGCTTTGCCCGGGTGGTGATATTCTCTTTTAATTCCCCTGTTACGATTTTGTAAAGATTGATTTTGTTCCTTACAGTTTTGATCATAGCTGTAAGATACGTTTTGATTTTCTCTGAAGCAGAATCGGCTTTCTCTACTTCATTCTTTATCGTTTCGAATATTTCATTGATCTCTGTTATGACAACGGCATCGAATATTTCATCTTTGCTTTTGTAGTAGTAGTATAAAGTGCTTTTCCCTCTTCCCATAGCTTTGGCAATATCTTCCATTGTGGTTTTAAATAAACCATACTGTTGGAATAGCTGTCGCGCTGCCTGCACGATCTCTTCTCTTAAGAGTTCTTCCTTGTTGTATCGCAGTGAATCCATTTCGACTAAAATCGTATTTGAGTACAAAAATAATTAAATCAAAATGATATCGCAATTCATGCAGGTGTTTTTAATAATTTATTGAAGTCGTTGTATGAATGTGAAATTTAGATGATGATCCGAGGGTTAGAATGAAAGATGATAAATATGCAGGATTATTGAAATTGGGAAATATGAAGTGAATGAAATTGTCTGAACCTTTATTGTGGAGAATTACCAGCATATTTTGAGATTATCTTTATGAGTTCATTTTGATTAAAACATATGTGATTACTAAAATATTTAAATTTGGATGATCTTTCACTAGTGTCTATTAAAAAGTATAAAAATCGAATGTAATATACCGATATTCATACTTTTAGATTTAAGATGTCTTGTCAGCGATTTGAAATGATTGCTTTTTTCTGGCAATCAAAATCAAGACAAGTATGAATATTGGCAAATGAGGTTAAAAGAATCCTAGGAAGTTCTCTTCTGGCCAAAGATGGCATCAAAGAATTTTTTATACATGACGAGAATTCGGATGTACCTCATGATGATATGCAGTTGAAATTTGACTTCGGTGGAAATTAACAGATTTTAATAGACACTTGTGAAAATATTTAAATTCGAATGA
>JAUZOB010000080.1 GCA_030706665.1 Bacteroidota bacterium | reverse complement strand
GAATTCAGGAATGGATCGGATATGTCGGAATCAGCCGAATTGAAGGATCCTATTTTAATGTCGTAGGGATGCCTGTTCACAGGCTTTGTGAGGAATTAAGCAAAATGTAGTTTCTTCGCTTTTTAAACGATATACTTCTTTGTAGAATAACGTAAAAATATTCAGGAATGGAACGGGAATGCCTGAAGCAGTCGCATTTGGGGATCTTTCTTCAAAAAATGATTGTCTTTCGGTTAAGCGGCTCATTTAGGGCGAAGCAATTTCCGGTCTGTTCCTATTCATGGTCGGCCTGAGGCCGGCTTCAATATATATATCTAGGCAGGGTGTTACATAATTATGTGCACCCTGTTTTTATAAATATGAAGGATTAATGAGACACGATGATCATAAATAATACAAATGGATGTGTTTGTTGTTTTTTTACACAATCGATTGCTTTGTCAAATCTGCTCATTGTTTTTTCTTTGAAAAAAATGCGTAAGTTTTTTAGCTAAAGATAAATGAGCCATTTATTGGTTTTAGAATAAATAGGTTTTGATATTCGAATCATAATGAATAGTAAGCGTAAATAATTGATGTGTGTTAATTACGTAAAATGTTTTGGCTAAAACTCACAACAATTGTTTGTTAAATCTAAGGTAACATTCTCTTAAAAAAATAGCATTTAAAGTATATTTGTAATCCACGCTCGCGGAATCGTATCGTGTTTTTATGAAGAATTGAAAAATATTGAAGTGAAAATATAATTATGCAAACACTTGTCATCAGTACTCCGCAGGATTATATTCCTGTTGCTATCCAGGCAGTGGTCGCTCTCGCATTTGTCGTAGTTGTTATAATCGCATCTAATCTGCTTGGACCAAAACGTAAGACTGAAGAGAAATTAAAGAATTTCGAATGTGGAATCGAACAAGTAGGGAATGCCCGCAGACCTTATTCTGTGAAGTATTTTTTAATTGCAATCCTATTTGTTTTGTTTGATGTCGAAGTGATCTTTATGTATCCATGGGCTGTAAATTTCAGAACCTTGGGAGCATTCGGATTTTGGGAGATGATGGTTTTCACGATTATCCTTTTGGCAGGATTTTTATATGTCTTGTTGAAAGGAGCTTTTAATTGGCAGAAAAGAGAGGAATAAGAATATTCAAGTATATCACCTGGATAAAAAGATAAAAGATGTCCAAAACAGATAATAATAATAGTCCGATTTATATGCCAGATGATTCTGTAGGAAAAGGGTACATGACAACGCGGTTAGACAGAATAATCGGGTTGGCTCGGAAAAACTCGTTATGGCCACTTCCTTTTGCAACATCATGCTGTGGAATTGAGTTCATGGCAACCATGGCTGCTCATTATGATTTGGGGCGTTTCGGTATGGAGCGTTTGAGTTTCTCTCCGCGTCAAAGTGATATGTTAATGGTCATGGGGACAATTTCTAAAAAATTGGGACCGGTATTGAAGGAGGTTTATCTGCAAATGGCAGAACCGAGATGGGTAATGGCAATTGGCGCTTGCGCCTCGAGTGGTGGAATATTCGATACTTATAGCGTATTACAGGGAATTGACAGGATTATTCCGGTTGATGTATATGTTCCCGGTTGTCCTCCTCGTCCTGAACAGATTATTGACGGAGCCATGAAGATCCAGGAATTGGCTCATAATGAATCTCTCAGACGACGTAATTTACCTGAATATCAAGAATTGCTTTCTAAATACGGTATTAAATAATGTTTAAAGTAGACCAAGACCTGGTTGCCAGGGTAAGTGAAAAGCTGACCACACAGTTTGGGGAAGCGATCTTATCGGCTGAAATAGCAGATGATATGCCGGTATATACTGTGAAAAGAGAAATTATCACTGCTTTACTAAAGTTTCTTTATGAGGATGAATCTTTGCAATTCAGATTTCTGACTGATTTGTGTGGGATTCAATATCCTGAAGCAGAGCTGCCATTCGGTGTAATTTATCATTTGCATAGCTTTACCCAAAATCTTCGCATCAGGGTGAAATCATTCGCTCCGGCTGACGATCCGGTATTCCCTACTGCGACCACTGTCTTTGCTGCTGCAAACTGGATGGAACGTGAAACCTTTGATTTCTTCGGAATCATATTTGAAGGCCATCCGAATCTTAAACGTATTCTCAATATGGAGGATATGGATTATTTCCCGATGAGAAAGGAATATCCGCTGGAGGATGATACCAGAGAAGACAAAGACGATAAAATGTTTGGACGATAACCTGCTTTCAATCTCAGATCGAAATGGATAACGATTTTAAAAATAAGATTAATCCCAAAGATATTGCTCCGGAAGAACAGCGTGAGTACAATACATTGAATCTTGGGCCTACTCATCCGGCAACTCACGGTATCTTTCAGAATATATTAACCATGGATGGCGAGATCATCCTTGATTCACAACAAACTGTAGGATACATTCACCGTGCATTTGAAAAGATAGCCGAACATCGGGCCTTTTATCAGATTACTCCATTAACCGACCGTCTGAATTATTGCTCATCCCCATTGAATAACATGGGATGGCATATGACTGTTGAAAAACTTTTGGATATCGAATTGCCCAAAAGGATAGAATATCTTAGAGTTATAATAATGGAGCTTGCCCGTATCGCGGATCATTTGGTTTGTAATAGCGTAATTGGCGTGGATTGCGGAGCACTCACTCCATTTACTTATATTTTCCAGGCTCGGGAATGGATCTATGAAATCTTTGAAGAGGTCTGTGGAGCCAGATTGACTACGAATATTGGCAGGATCGGCGGATTTGAAAGAAATTTCAGTGATCGGGCCTGGGCCAAAGTGGATCGCTTTATGAAAGATTATCCACCAATGCTCAAAGAGTTCGAGAATTTGTTGATGCGTAACCGGATCTTTATGGATCGTACTATTGGTACCGGTCCTATTTCTGAGGAAAAGGCACTCAATTTTGGCTTAACAGGACCGAATCTGCGTGCTGCCGGAATTGACTATGACGTTCGCGTTATGAATCCTTATAGTTCATACGAAGATTTCGAATTCATTGTACCGGTAGGGACTCAGGGTGATACTTACGATCGCTTTATGGTTCGTCAGGAAGAGATGTGGCAAAGTTTGAGCATCATCCGTCAGGCCATAGAGAAACTGGATAAAATTGAAGATAAAGAAACTTTCCAGGTGGATGTACCTGAATATGTACTCCCTCCTAAAGAGAAAGTTTACAATAATATGGAGGCTCTCATTTACCATTTCAAACAGGTAATGGGGGAAAATCCGATCCCTGTAAAAGAGATTTATCATTGCATCGAAGCAGCAAACGGTGAACTTGGCTTTTACTTAGTCAGTGACGGAGGACGTTCTCCTTATCGTTTGCATTTCCGTCGCCCTTGCTTTGTCTATTATCAGGCTTACCCCGAAATGATAAAAGGAGGATTGCTTTCGGATGCGATTGTTACTATGAGTAGTCTTAATGTTATTGCAGGAGAACTTGATGCATAATCTATCTGGTATGGAACAGAAAAATACAACTATAAGCTTTTCCCCGGATTCGTTAGAACTGGTAAATAAGATCATTAAAAGATATCCCGAAGGAAAAGAACGCTCGGCTCTTTTGCCTATTCTTCATATTGCTCAAGCAGAATTTGGCGGTTGGTTAAGTCCGGAAGTTATGGACTATGTGGCCGATCTTCTTCATCTGCTTCCGATTGAAGTATATGAAGTCGCTACTTTTTATTCTATGTTTAATCTTGAGCCTGTCGGAGAATGTGTGATTGAGGTTTGTCAGACCGGGCCTTGTATGTTGAATGGAGCCGGAGAGATTATTAAGCATTTGGAAAAGAAGTTTAATATTAAAGTAGGCGAGACTACTCCCGACGGCAAGTTTACGCTAAGAGCTGTAGAGTGCCTTGCGGCTTGCGGTACAGCCCCGGTGATGAAAGTCGGGACAGAATACCATGAAAATCTTACTACCGAAAAGGTTGATGAATTAGTGAATCATTGGTGTAAGTGTGGTAAGATGTCGCATCTGAATCCATATCAGGAATAAATACGACAGTTAAGAATTTATAATATAATACCGGTCAGAAACAGGTGCAGATAGCACGAAGCAATAGTAAAGATGGGTAAAAAGATTTTAACCGAACATATCAGCGATCCTAACTTGCATAAGCTGGAAGTATATCAGCAACATGGTGGATATGCTTCACTCGAAAAGGCTCTTAAAAAGATGACCCCTGATGAAATTGTTGAAGAGGTTAAGAAGTCAGGGCTTCGGGGTCGGGGAGGTGCAGGGTTCCCAACAGGAATGAAATGGGGTTTTATAGATAAAAAATCAGATAACCCGCATTATCTTGTTTGTAATGCAGATGAAGGTGAACCTGGTACTTTTAAGGATCGTTATCTGATGCAGTGTAATCCCCACGCATTGATTGAAGGAATGATTCTTGCAAGTTATGCCCTTAATGCCAATAAGGCTTATATTTATATTCGCGGGGAACTTTATTATGTGCTTCGAATTCTGGAAAAAGCAATAGCGGAAGCTTACGCTAAAGGTTTCCTGGGAGAAAATATTCTAGGATCGGGCTTCTCGCTTGATCTCTATGTCCATCCGGGAGCCGGAGCTTATATTTGCGGTGAAGAAACTGCATTGATTGAATCACTTGAAGGAAAAAGAGGGAACCCTCGTTTGAAACCGCCTTTCCCTGCAGTATCCGGATTATATAACTGCCCGACCGTTGTAAATAATGTTGAAACTCTGGCTACAATTCCATGGATCGTCAATCATGGAAGTGAAGAGTATGCTAAGATTGGGATCGGAAGAAGTACCGGAACAAAATTAATTTCTGCAAGCGGCCATATAAATCATCCGGGTATTTATGAAATTGAATTGGGAGTTACGGTTGATGAATTTCTGAATTCAGATCAATATTGCGGAGGTGTCCGTGAGGGACATTCCCTGAAAGCTGTTATTGCAGGAGGTTCTTCTGTCCCGGTGTTACCTGCGGATCTTATTTTAAAGACAAAAGCAGGAGAAGATAGGTTGATGACTTATGAGTCATTATCTGACGGAGGATTTGAGAGCGGAACAATGTTGGGATCAGGAGGTTTTATTGTAATGGACGAGACGACCTGTATTGTTCGCAATACTATGAATTTCGCCCGTTTCTATCGCCACGAATCCTGTGGACAGTGTAGCCCGTGTCGTGAAGGAACCAGTTGGATGGAAAAAATCCTTGCCCGTTTTGAATACGGAGGCGCTCAAGCAGAAGATATCGAGTTATTGGTAGATATATCTAAAAACATAGAAGGAAACACAATTTGTCCGCTGGGTGATGCAGCAGCATGGCCGGTGGCAAGTGCAATACGCCATTTTCGAGATGAGTTTGAAGAACACATTCGTCGCAATGGCTGCTACTTTGAATAAACATTCGCTGTCTTTTATTAATTAGGTAAACGGATTTCAAGCTGGTAAAAGAGATGATAAAGCTTACAATTGACAATATAGAAGTAGAAGTTGAAGAAGGAACAACTATTCTGAATGCTGCCCGGAAGATTGGCGGTAAAGTCGTTCCTCCTGCAATGTGCTATTATTCAAAACTTGACTGTTCCGGAGGGAAATGCAGAGTGTGTTTGGTAAAAGTAGCACAGTCATCTGCAAAAGACCCGCGCCCCATGCCCAAACTGGTTGCCTCTTGTTCTACAATGGCTCAGGATGGAATGGTCGTACAAAATATTACTTCGCCTGAAGTGCTCGAGGCCAGAAAGGCGATTGTTGAATTTCTTCTTTTAAATCATCCACTTGATTGCCCTGTATGCGATCAGGCCGGTGAATGCGATCTTCAGGATTTGGCTTACTCTTTCGGATCTGAAAATACACGTTCGCGGGAAGAGAGAAGTGTGCATAAACAAGAAGATATCGGACCCTATATTCAGTTAAATAAAAATCGTTGCATTCTTTGTTATCGCTGTATCAATACGGCCAATCAGCTTACAGATCAAAGAGTGCATGGCATGTTATTCCGGGGCGATCATGCTGAAATCTCTACTTATATTGAGAAGTCGGTAGAGAATGATTTCTCGGGAAATATCATCGACGTTTGTCCGGTTGGCGCTTTGACTGATAAAACCTCAAGGTTCAAGAGCCGGGTTTGGTTTACAAAGCCTTACGATGCACATCGGGAATGCCCCAAATGCAATGGGAAAGTAGTCCTTTGGATGAAAGGAAATGAAGTGCTCCGGGTTACTGCTCCTAAAGATAAGAATGGAGAGGTTGAGCATTTTATTTGCAATGAGTGCCGTTTTGAAAAGAAAGAAGTATCGGACTGGAAGATTGACGGCCCAAGAACAATTGAACGTACTTCAGTGATTTCACTGAACCATTATACCAACATCGATAAGTTGAATAAAGAAGAAAAGTAGTAGGAATGGATTTTGATACACTGATATTTAAAACAATATTGCTGGTTGTAATCTTTTTGATTTCGCTGGTAGTAGCGATGTACGCTACGTATGGAGAGCGTAAAATTGCAGCTTTCTTTCAAGACCGTTTTGGTCCCAACAGAGCAGGCCCCTGGGGATTACTCCAGCCTGTAGCCGATGGGGTAAAGATGTTTATGAAAGAAGAGATAATACCTGTTTTTGCCAATAAGGGATTGTTTATTTTAGGTCCGAGTATTGCTATGTTCACGGCCTGTATGACCAGTGCGGTAATTCCCTGGGGCGGTTCACTCGAATTGTTCGGGAAATCTTACAGCCTGCAGGTTGCTGATTTGAACATCGGAATCCTTTACATTTTTGCAATCGTATCGTTGGGCGTTTATGGAATCATGATTGGAGGTTGGGCCTCAAACAACAAATTCTCATTGCTCGGTTCAGTGAGAGCCGGATCTCAGATGATCAGCTACGAGTTGGCAATGGGATTGGCTATTGTTGCTCTTATCATGACAAACAATACGTTGAGCTTGAATGAGATTGTGGTTAATCAAAAGAATTTTCATTGGAATATTTTTTATCAGCCCCTCGGATTCTTGATCTTTTTGACAACAGCGCTTGCTGAGTGTAACCGGGCTCCATTTGACCTTGCTGAATGTGAAAATGAACTGATTGGAGGGTATCATACTGAGTTCAGTTCAATGAAACTGGGATTCTATCTCTTTTCAGAATACGTAAACATGTTTATTAGTTCGGCTGTAATCTCAACATTATATTTTGGCGGATACAATATTCCTTTTGGGGAAAGCTTCGGATTAGCTCCGAATCTGCTAACTGTTTTAGGTACAGTATTCCTTTTTGCTAAAATCATATTCTTCATCTTCGTCTTTATGTGGATTCGTTGGACACTTCCCCGATTCCGCTATGATCAGTTGATGAGGCTTGGGTGGCAATGGTTGGTTCCTTTGGCCATACTGAATATGATTATTACAGGTGCAGTTATTGTTTTTGCATAAACAATATACCTGACATCGTTCATTTGTAAATGATTTATATAATTCCGTAAAATGCCGTATGGCCATGCAAACACTGACGAATAGAAGCAAAGTCGTATCAAATAAAAAGATGACCCTGTGGGAGAAGATTTATCTTCCGGCCATAGTAAAAGGTCTCTCTATTACTTTTTTCGGTCACTTCTTTAAACGTAAGGTAACCTTTTCTTATCCCGATAAGCAACGTGAGTTTAGTCCGGTATATCGTGGCAGACACGTATTAAAACGAGATGACCAGGGCCGTGAAAGATGTACTGCTTGCGGGTTATGTGCCCTTGCTTGTCCGGCTGAAGCAATAACAATTGTTGCTGCAGAACGAAAGCCCGGTGAAGAGAACCTTTACCGTGAGGAGAAATATGCTGCAACTTATGAAATCAACATGTTAAGATGTATCTTCTGCGGACTTTGTGAAGAAGTGTGTCCTAAAGAAGCGATCTTCCTGACAGATCAAATTGTTCATTCGGAATATGAACGACCCACTTTTATCTATGGGAAGGATAAGCTGGTTGAATCTGTTGATAATCCTGTGGATGTATCCAAACGGCAGACCAAGTCGGTTTTGGAATTTAAAAAGAATACCGGTTTTGCTCACAATCGATAATTGATCACGACGTAAAGATTATATATATGAGTCTTTTGTTTTACATTCTTGCTGCATTGTCTGTTTTAACAGGACTTGGTGTGGTATTAGCCCGAAACCCTATAAACAGTGTATTATCGCTGATTGCGTGTTTCCTAACGATTGCAGGTCATTACGTTCTGCTCAATGCTCAGTTCCTGGCTGTTGTTCATGTCATTGTTTATACAGGGGCAATAATGGTTCTTTTCCTTTTTGTTATCATGTTGATGGATATGAATCGTGCAAATGAACCTCATAAAAAATGGACAACCAAACTGGCTGCAACTCTATCGGGTTGTTTATTGTTGCTGGTTTTATTAGCCTCGACAGCTAAAGTTATGCTCGGAGGACCAGCACCGGTACTATCTCCCGATATGGGATTGATCAAAAACCTGGGGATGGTGCTTTATAGAGATTATCTCTATCCTTTTGAAACTTCGGCTATTTTGTTCCTTTCAGCAATGGTGGGTGCAATGGTGCTGGGAAAACATGAACCTAAAAAAATCTAATCTCATGGGGCAGATAACTAGTGCGATTCAACTTATCCCGATAGAGCATTATATGATCCTCTGTCTTACACTTTTTTCAATAGGTGTAATGGGGGTTTTGTTCAGACGCAATGCGATTGTAATTCTAATGTGTATTGAATTAATGCTGAACTCAGTCAATCTTTTGTTGGCTGCCTTTTCTGCATATCATGCAGATGCGGGAGGACAAATATTTGTCTTCTTTATCATGGTCGTTGCTGCAGCTGAAGTTGCAGTCGGATTATCGATACTGGTCATGATGAAAAGAAATAATAACTCGGTCGATATTAATCTGTTGAGCAGGTTAAAAGGATAAGTGTTCGTTTATACAAAAAATTACTGTACACAATGATACAAAAAATTGCCTGGATGATCCCTCTCTTTCCGCTACTTGGTTTTATTATCAATAGCTTCGGAAGGAAAATTATCAGCCGAAACATGTCCGGGATCATTGCCAGTCTGATGGTCTTTATCCCTCTGATCTTTGCCTTTGATCTGTTTTTCAGTGTAACAGATAAAGTAACAGTTCATTTGTTTAATTGGATATCAGCAGGAGTTATCAATATTCCTTTTGAGTTTCTGATCGATCCGCTTTCTATCACAATGATGCTCGTTGTTACGGGAGTCGGATTTCTGATTCATGTATATTCCATTGGATATATGGGGCATGATGAGCATGCGAATACTTTCTTTGCTTATCTGAACCTTTTTATCTTTTTTATGCTTCTGCTGGTTATGGGAGCAAATTATCTGATTCTTTTCATCGGATGGGAAGGAGTAGGGCTTTGTTCTTACCTGCTGATCGGGTTCTGGTATAAAAATACAGAATATAATAATGCTGCAAGAAAGGCTTTTGTCATGAACCGTATTGGTGACCTCGGGTTCTTATTGGGCATCATCCTGATGCTGTTTGCATTTGGGTCAGTAAATTTCAAAGATGTCTTCCCGGCTGCCGGCTCTGTTCAGTCCGGAAATGTTACAGTTACCATCATTACCTTGTTGCTGATGATCGGAGCTTTGGGTAAAAGTGCTCAGATTCCTCTTTATACCTGGTTGCCTGATGCGATGGCAGGCCCGACTCCTGTTTCTGCACTTATCCATGCTGCAACGATGGTTACTGCCGGTATCTATATGATTGCCCGAAGCAGTATCCTTTATTCTTTGGCTCCAATAACCTCAGGCGTAATTGTGGTTATTGGATTAGCAACCGCTGTTTTTGCAGCATCAATTGGCTTATTACAAAATGATATAAAGAAGGTACTGGCTTACTCTACGGTTAGCCAGTTAGGTTATATGTTCCTGGCCCTGGGGCTTGGAGCCTACTCTTCTGCAATGTTCCATGTTACTACTCATGCATTCTTTAAAGCATTGCTCTTCCTTGGGGCCGGTAGTGTAATGCATGCCCTTAACAATGGTCAGGACATCAGAGGAATGGGTGGGCTGAGAAAGAAGCTGCCGATTACCTTTATTACCTTTTTGATTGCAACGTTAGCCATCTCGGGTATTCCTCCTTTCTCCGGTTTCTTCTCTAAAGATGAAATTCTTGCGAAAGCTTTTGCAAGTAACCCTTCTTTGTGGGTTGTCGGAATGATCGGTGCTTTGTTTACCTGCTTTTATATGTTCCGATTGTTTTATCTGGTTTTCTATGGAAAGTTCAGAGGAACGAGCGAACAAGAGGCACATGTTCATGAATCACCGTTGGTAATGACAATCCCGTTGATTGTTCTTGCGGTTCTTGCATTTTTAGGTGGGTTCCTGAATTTTCCTGCTATCTTCGGGGGAAAAGAAAGCTTCGCAGAATATCTTAAACCATCATTGGCAGGACAGTATTATGGAAAGGAATTGATCCCTCACCAGACAGAGCTGTTGCTAATGGCTTCATCGGTAATCATTCTTCTTGCCGTTATTTTTATTGCATGGCAGGTGTTTGTAAAAAGAGGTACTGTTCCTGCAGACGAAACAACAGAACGCAAGGGTTTGGTAAAGTTAGTCTACAACAAGTATTTCATTGACGAATTATACAATTCTATTTTTGTAAAACCATATAACTTCTTATCTGAGAAAGTTTTTTCCTGGATTGATCGTGTTGTTATCGATGGAATAGTGAATTCCTTCGGTGAGATTTCGATTATTTGCGGAAGGTCGGTAAGAAAATTGCAAAATGGGAACACCAGCTTCTATCTTTTTGTGATGGCATGGGCTATAGTAGCAATGTTTATCTATTTAATGCTGGTATAAATTTTTGTTTTAGTAACAATATAAGCTAAACAGAGGCTGTAGTTATGCTGACTTTATTACTTATAGGTTTACCGTTTGTTGCAGGATTCCTGCTATTAGGTATTAAGAATGCAACTCTTGTAAAAAGACTTGCTTTTAGTACATCACTTGCGAGTGTTGTGTTGACAGTTTGTTGTCTGATTGCATATAAAACAGGACAAACGGTTTTAGAAGTTAATTATTTGTGGATTCCCTCCCTTGGTATTCATTTCCATGTGGGAATCGACGGGATTAGTATGGTAATGGTTATTCTTTCCACATTAATGATGCCGTTCATTATTTTGGCAGGAAAGAAGAATCAGGAAAAGGCTCATGTTCTTTATCCCCTGATGCTGTTTATGCAAGGTGCAATGATCGGAGTCTTTACTTCGCTTGATTGCTTCCTGTTTTATATCTTTTGGGAGTTGTCATTGATCCCTATTTATTTTATCATCTTGATATGGGGAGGTCATAACCGTAAGAGAATTACACTCAAGTTCTTTATTTATACCCTTTCTGGCAGCTTGCTGATGCTACTTGCTTTTATATCGTTGTATCTGCTTTCTCCAAACCATACTTTTGATATTACGGGAATTTACGGATTGAATTTGCCGGCAGATGTGCAGTCATGGTTGTTCTGGTTTATCTTTATTGCTTTTGCAATCAAGATGCCGATTTTTCCTCTTCATACCTGGCAGCCTTCAACTTATACTGCGGCGCCGGCTCAGGGAACCATGCTTCTATCCGGGATCATGCTAAAGATGGGGATTTACGGAGTGATTCGCTGGT
>JAUZOB010000008.1 GCA_030706665.1 Bacteroidota bacterium | reverse complement strand
GATGATTTTGAATTTCAGGCTGATGTATTCAGGGAAAGAAGAACGAATATTTTGATGGACCGAATTCAGTTGGCCACCATGGGTTTGGAGGCCGGTGTCAGAGCGAATATCGGAGAAGCTACAAGTAAAGGGATTGATGCTTCGATTGATTACAATAAATCGTTTGGCAATGGTTGGTGGATTCAGGCACGAGCCAATTTAACGTATGCTGTAAGTAAGATGTCTAAATTGGAAGAACCTGATTATTCTGCCACTCCATGGCTTTCTCATATTGGTCGCTCCATTAATCAGAATTATGGGTTAATTGCCGAACGGCTTTTTATCGATGAGGCTGATGTGAATAATTCTCCAGAACAGACTTTTGGAACATATGGTCCCGGAGATATAAAATACCGAGACGTGAATGGCGATGGAAAAATCTCTGATTTGGATAAAGTTGCCATCGGAAATCCAACTTCTCCGGATATTGTATATGGTTTTGGGTTCTCTGCCGGTTATAAGGCATTTGACTTTTCTGCATTTTTTCAAGGCTTAGCCAATGAATCATTCTGGATTGACACCTATAATACATCTCCTTTCCTAAATACTATGGGAGGTGGTTATGCCGGGAATAATCAGTTGCTAAAAGCTTGGGCAACCAGTTACTGGTCTGAAGAAAATCAGAATATATATGCCCGTTGGCCAAGATTAACAGCTACTTACAGCCAAAATAATAACCAAACCAGTACATGGTTTATGCAAGATGGGACATTTTTACGGTTGAAGTCACTTGAATTGGGATTTACTGTGCCCCCAAAAGTATCCGAAAGAATCAAATTGTCGAAATGCCGCTTTTATGTTAATGGAACGAACTTGTTGACATTTAGTAAATTTAAGTTGTGGGATCCAGAAATGGGTGGAAACGGCTTAGGTTATCCTATTCAACGGGTATTTAACGTGGGTGTTTTAGTCGAATTTTAATTAGAAAAGAAAATGAAACAAAAAAACTATATCCTTTTACTACTGTTCTGTGGGATTCTGTTCTCTTGTGACTCCTATCTGAATGTTGTGCCTGATAATATTGCTACAATAGACAATGCATTTACCGATAAGTACAATGCAGAGAAATATCTTTTTACTTGTTATTCTTTCTTGCCCGATTTTGCCAGTGTTGATGAAAATCCTGCGTTAAGTAGCGGTGATGATGTGGCCTATTCGGGAGCACACTTGGGAAGTAATGGTCCTGAAATGGCAAGAGGCCACCAGAACGTGACCAAACCTTATTTTGATTTCTGGAGAGGTGGAATATTTATTGCCATTCGCGATTGCAATACGTTTCTTGATAACATTGACAAGGTGAGAGACCTTGATCTGTCCCAGAAAAAAGAATGGATAGCTGAAGTAAACTGTCTGAAAGCTTACTATCATTTTTATCTGCTTAGAATGTACGGGCCAATTCCGATTATGGATAAAAGTATGCCCGTGTCATCTTCTACTACTGCTATTAAAGTTGTACGTGAACCGGTTGATGACTGCTTCGCTTATATTGTCAATTTACTAGATAAGTCCATTGTTGATCTGCCTGAGCTTTTAAGAATTCCAAGCTCTGATTTGGGACGGATTACCAAACCAATTGCCATGGCCATTAAAGCTGAAGTTTTGATGACGGCTGCTAGTCCCCTTTTTAACGGAAATCAGGTTCATTCAACGCTGAGAAATAAAGATGGGAAAGCATTGTTTAATTCGGTTTATGATCCAAAAAAATGGGAAAAAGCAGCTGTTGCCTGTAAAGAGGCAATTACTGAAGCTGAGGCAACAAAAGTCAGCTTATATCAGAAATCTGATTTCAAGACCTATTACAACATGAACGATACTATTATGCAGATTGCCTCCTTGAGGAGTTCAATATCCGAACCTTGGAATAAAGAATTGATTTGGGGATCAACACAAAGTGGCTCCACAGATATTCAAACCAAATCAAGTCCCCGCTGGTATCCGTACACTCAAAATGCTTCGTATTCAAACCATGCTCCGACTTTAAAAGTGGCTGAAGAATTCTACACCAAAAACGGAGTTCCAATCAATGAAGATGTTACCTGGGATTTTAGTAAACGATACGACCTTCGCACTGCAACAGATAAAGAATGGATGTACGTGGAACCAGGAGAGGAAACAGCAGCATTGAATTACGACCGTGAACCTCGTTATTATTCTAGCATTTCTTTTGACAGAGGCGCTTGGTTCGGTAACGGATCACAGGAAGTTCCAATTGAAAAACCCTGGTATATTCATAACCGCAAAGATGAATTCGCATCTATCTTTGAGTTGAATATGTACTCGTACACTGGTATGTATGCTAAGAAACTGGTTAATCTGAACTGTCAGGTTCGTGATGGTCAAACTTATATTTTTGAGAAATATGCATTCCCAATCATTCGTCTGGCAGATCTTTATCTTTATTATACTGAAGCATTGAATGAAACAAAAGCAGCACCGGATGCAGAAGTATATTCTTACATTGATAAGGTCAGGGAACGTGCGGGATTGAAAGGTGTCGTTGAAAGCTGGAGAAATTATTCAGTTTTTCCGGATAAACCATCAACAAAATCGGGAATGCGCGAAATTATCCAACGCGAACGTCTGATTGAATTGGCATTTGAAGGTCATAGATATTGGGATTTGCGACGGTGGATGCTTGCCAAAAAGTATGAGAGTGCTCCGGTTCTTGGATGGAATGTTTTTAAAAATAATTCCCTTGAGTATTATCGCATGTCCAATTTGTATAACAGAACATTCTCTGATCGTGATTATTTCTGGCCTATTCCTGAGGATGAGATTGTTAAGAATACAAATCTTGTTCAAAATCTTGGATGGTAATAGTGCTTTTATTGAAACTCTAAATTGAACTTTATGAAAAAAATATTTTTAATCTCGGCAGTACTGTATTTGTTAGCATTTATGAGTTGCAAGGAGGATACTTTAGGACCTTTGTCTAAGGACAAAGTTTCTCCGGGAAAAGTATCAGTCGTTAATGTAACGTCATTGAATGGAGGGGTTGAAGTGGAATATAAATTACCTGCAGACAATGATTTACTTTATGTAAAGGCTGTTTATGATTTAGTGGGCGGTGTCAAAGGTGAAGTCAAAGCTTCAACGTTTGAAAATAAACTTCAAATATTGGGCTTTGGTGACACTTTACAAAGAACAGTAAACCTTTATGCTGTTGATCGAAGTGGAAATTTGTCGGAACCTGCGGCGGTCAATGTGAAACCTCTTATTCCGTCTGTGCGACTGATACAGGAATCTCTTAAGATCAGAGCTGACTTTGGTGGCGCTAAATTCACCTGGGAAAATAAGACTACTGCTCCTATTTCAATTGAGATGTTTGCAGAAGATTCGATTACACATAAATTGAAGAAAGTAAATACCGTTTATACTTCGCAGGCAGCTTCTTCATATAATCTTCGTAACATGAAGTCTGTGCCAACTAATTTTGCCGCTGTTATACGCGACCGTTGGGACAATGTTTCTGATACTATCAGACCAATAGCAAAAATCACACCGTTATTTGAACAGACTTTGGATAAAAGTAAAATGCGTAAAGTAATTCTGTCAAGTGATACTAATTGGGACGCCTGGGGATGTCGGTTCGAAAATGTTTTCAACAACGACTTTGGTGATGCTGTACATACTCAGGGAGATCACTTGATGCCACAGATTATGACCATTGACCTCGGTGTTAAGGTTAAACTTAGTCGATTCAGACTGTATCAGCGTATTGGACCGGGTTATGTCTACTTTTATACTCATGGCAACCCTTATCGGTATGATGTATATGGAGCCGAGGAAATGCCTGCCGATCCGAATGATTTATCGCAATGGAAGAAACTTCGTCCGGAATGTGTCTCTACTAAACCTTCAGGATGGGGACAATTAACCGATGAAGATATTCAGCATGGACTTAACGGCGATGAATATGAATTCGACCAGATTAATAATCCTACAGAAATCAGGTATTTCCGGCTTGTTGTAAAAGAAACTTGGGATGGAGCCAATTTCGTTGATTTCACTGAGCTGAGTTGGTGGGGAAGTGTTTCTAAAGTTTACAACTAGAAATAACTATGACCCAAAGAGAATGTTTATCAAACATTAATCGATTCGGAATAAACTTCATGAAAATTAATATGAGGACTATTAAATTAAAAAATTAGTACATGAAAAATAAATCATTCTATAAATTTCTGATGTTTGCATTTATCGTTGCGGGAATATATTCCTGCAACGATATGATGGATGTTCATCAGGAGTACATCAAAAATGGTGAAATTAAATATTTGACCAAAATGGATTCGGTGGTTGTTCATTCAGGCAAAAACCGGGTACAACTTTCCGGTGTATTGAAAAACGCATACAATGTTAATCAGGTCCGTGTTTCCTGGAATCAAAAAGCTGATTCAATTACCTTCGACTATACAAAAGTTAACAATCGTGATTCACTGAACCTGATTATCCCAAATCTAAAGGAGGGTTCTTATCTGTTTAAAGTTTATACGATAAATAATCAGGGGAATAGATCAGTTGAAATCCCTTTGTCAGGGACAGTTTATGGTGATATTTACCAAGCAACATTAGGTGATCGTTTGTATATTAATCAACCGACGTTGTCGAGAACAGGGAAATTGACAATCAATTGGTTAAGTCCTGTTGATAATTCAGTGGGGTGTGAAATGAGTTATACTAATTTCAACGGTATTGTTGTCAAAAGAATAGTCCCCAATAGTGAAACTTTGACCGAAGCAACCGATATGGCTTCTGACTTAAAATTACGGACTTTGTTTTTACCTGAAGAAGATGCCGTTGATACATTTTATACTGCATGGAAAAATATTGAACCTTCCTCAATAAAACGGTATTCCAAGGTAATGCTCGGTGGTTGGGACAGTAATTATGCAAGTTGCATGGATGCTGAAACAGGTAATCCAATGGGAGGACTTGGTGGAAGAAGCGAAGAAGAAAAGAAAGCTATTGACATCTATTTTGAAGATGCTAAATTGGGTTGTACAGATTTAGATAGTATGCTATTTGACAATGGATCCCGATTGCATGATACCGGAACTCGATATGCTAAAACCAATTTTACGGCTTCAGATTTTTACAATATGAAAAGCGATAATTCGTTTAAGAA
This sequence comes from Bacteroidota bacterium, assembly GCA_030706665.1. Classification (GTDB taxonomy): domain Bacteria; phylum Bacteroidota; class Bacteroidia; order Bacteroidales; family Prolixibacteraceae; genus JAUZOB01. The sequence continues at coordinate 19,309 of JAUZOB010000008.1, read as the reverse complement.
TATGAGTGCTACTTTAAAGGAAATAGGAGTTCATGTTGGTGATGTAGTATTTTTTATAACTAAAGAGGGCAATAAGGGATTGTTGAGGGTCGTTGCCATGAGCGACCCGAGAGGTGATCTCACTTTAGATGAAATAATTCAACCATAAATTATAAGATCAATCATAAGAGATATCAAATCTCTTATGATTGATCTTTGCAATTATATGTCAAATGTTATTCATTTTGAATAAGCAGTTAATCAATTCTTTTTAATGTATTAATACAACAATTTAAATTATTGTGTTATTTCCCTGTGCTGGTACATAGTCATAGGTAGTTACCTCTTTGTCTATTTGTTGAGCTTAAGGCACTATGTTAGAAAAGTATCTGTATGGCAGTTTCTACAAACTGAAATGCGATCTGTATTCAAACACAGTTAATATTCTGAAAAGTTTTGAAACAAAAAGGGTACTGAAATGATAGGTTGTGTGCTGATGGAAAGAGGTTTTCCCATCTCTTTCCCAATCAGTCTAGAGTTGCAATTATTTCGCATGAGGAAAGAAAGAAAATCTATGTTTAAAAAGAAGCATCTATAAGATTGTATAACCAAAGATCTTGAAAACTAAATATTACAGGTCTTTTTCATAAATCCCTGCCGGAAATGGAAGAGACTAACAGGGTGATAATTCGAAATATCTTGAAAAGTAATTGCCGAATAACAATGAATTGATCTATGAAAACCGGCTATGGTTATCATAGATCAATATATTGAACAATTTGATATGCAATAATAAAGTTGAAAAAATCACAGTTTTTACATTATATACTTTTAGATGAAAGAAATAACATTCCTCTTTTTTTTGTTCGTATCGTTTCATCTTGCTGCGCAAGAGATTATTCCGCTCTATCCGGGTAAAATTCCCAATAGTATTCCGAATACGATAAAAGAAGAAAGGATAGAGGAGAATGGCAATTTTATAGGATACTCCAATGTTTCCAAACCTACCCTGGAGATTTACCTTCCCGATCCTAAGTTAGCAACAGGTACTGCAGTAATTATTTGTCCGGGGGGGAGCTACAGTATGTTATGTTATCAAAAAGAAGGGATCCGCATTGCTGAGACCTTTTTGAGACAAGGTATTGCTGCATTTATTTTGAAATACCGGTTACCCAGTGATTCGATCATGAAAGATAAATCTATTGGTCCCTTGCAAGATGCTCAGCAGGCTATTAAAACAGTAAGACAACATGCTAAAGAGTGGAAACTGAGACCGGATAAAATTGGGATCATGGGCTTTTCTGCCGGAGGTCATCTGGCTTCAACAGCCGGAACACATTTTGATAAGTCGTATATACCCAATGCTGAAAATATAAGTTTGCGCCCTGATTTTCTGATTTTGGTCTATCCTGTAATCAGCATGAACGATAAAATTACACATATAGGATCCAGAACAAATCTTCTTGGAACGAATCCTGAAATGGAAAGAATTTCCTTGTTTTCAAATGAGATGCAAGTAAACAGAGATACTCCGCCGGTTTGGCTGACTCATACCTGTGACGATACTGTTGTACCGGTTGAAAACAGTATTCGGCTTTACCAACAATTAGTACAATATCACATACCGGCAGAGATGCATCTTTTCCCACAGGGGAATCATGGTTTTGTATTGAATTTGCCGACGGATGAATGGATGCAGCCATTGTTTAAGTGGATAAATAAGATTTAACATAGAAAACCAACATAAAGCATGTCAAAAACGATGCAACGTAGAAAATTCATAAATAGTCTGGGCGGAGTTACTGGCCTTTTAATAACTTCTCCCATTCTTGCCAGTGAGCTAAAGGTTCAAGATCTTCACAGCACTGAACTTAAATCATATATGCCTGGAGTTTGGCGTTTCACTATTGGCACTCCTGAAAAAATTACTCCACAAAGTACACGAACAATAGAACCCGCAAAGGATGGTTTTCACGAACTTCCTGTTATTGACACTTGTCCGGTAAAACTTGCTGGCTCAGTCAGTCAACGTGGAGTTTTGGTGCAACTTCCGTTAAAAGCCAATGAGTATGTTTATGGTCTCGGCCTTCAGTTGCAATCGTTTCAACAACGCGGATTGAAAAAAATGTTACGTGTAAATGCAGATCCATCAATTGATTCTGGCGATTCTCATGCACCGGTTCCTTTTTTTGTAACCACTTCCGGATATGGTATTTTGATAGACACAGCACGTTATGCAACAGTTTATGTTGGAAATAAAAAACGCAGGCCCAATTTACCTGTCCGGAATGAGGCTAAACGCGAAGGGATGAATGCTTTAACCGGTGCTTATGATTTACAGGAGATGACCGGTGAGAATGAAATTTTGATTGAAGTGCCTCGTAGCGAAGGAGTTGATGTCTATGTTTTTGGTGGCCCAACCATGTTACAAGCCGTTCAGCGTTATAATCTATTTGCCGGAGGAGGAGCCTTACCTCCGCGTTGGGGATTGGGGTTCTGGTATCGGGTACAGTCTGATTTTACGCAGGATCAAGTGAAAGGGATGGCCCGCTATTTTCGGGACAGTAAAATTCCATGTGATGTACTTGGCCTTGAACCTCATTGGCAAACGGCAGCTTATTCGTGTTCTTATGTCTGGAGCGATTTGTTTCCGAAGCCGGCACAAATGCTCAATGAACTTAAAGAAGAGCACTTTCGTGTGAATCTGTGGGAACATGCATTTGTAAACCCCTGTTCACCAATTTATAAAGATTTAATTCCTTATTCTGGCGATTATGAAGTTTGGGGCGGTCTTGTTCCGGACTTTATCACCAAGGAAGGAAGAACGGTTTATTCTAATTTTCACCAGAAAGAACATGTTGATCTGGGCGCTTCGGGCTACAAAGCAGATGAATGCGATAATTCAGATTATACTGGTAATTGGTCATATCCCGAAATTAGCCGGTTTCCATCAGGAGCTGATGGCGAACAAATGCACTGTCTGATTGGAATTCGTTATCAGGATACCATTAAAAGTATTTTTGATAGGAAAAAAGAGAGAACATACGGCTTAGTACGGTCATCAGGGGCACTGGCTTCCCCTTATCCATTTGTTATCTATAGCGATTTGTATAATCACCGGAATTTTATCCATGGAATAGCCCAATCAGGTTTCTCCGGATTGTTGTGGACTCCAGAGGTTCGGGATGCCAAAACCAACGAAGATCTGATCAGACGATTGCAAACAGTTGTGTTTTCTCCACTGGCGATGGTCAATGCCTGGTACTTGAAAAATGCTCCATGGAAACAGATCGAACAGAATGCCAACAATCAGGGACGATTTGCTGAAAACTGGGAAAAATTGGAAGCACAATGTCGCGAGATTATTGAACTTCGAATGAAACTGATCCCATACATTTATTCTGCGTTTGTACAGTATCATAAGAAAGGAATACCACCATTCAGAGCTTTGGTTATGGATTACCCCAATGATCAGGCAGTTTGTAATCTGAGTAATCAATTCTTGGTTGGTGATAGTATGCTGGTAGCTCCGGTGGTCGAGGGAGAAAAGAATCGTAACGTTTATTTGCCTGAAGGTGATTGGTATAATTTCTGGACGTCGAAGAAATATACCGGAAAGTGTGAATACAACATCGAAGTTCCCATCGAACAGATTCCTGTGTTTATCAAGTCCGGAACCATTTTACCGTTGGCACAACCAACGTTGCATACAGAAGATCCAGATAGCTTTAAACTGACTGCATTGGTATTTGGCGAAAATGTCCGTCCGGCCATTTTGTTCGAAGACGACGGAAGTTGGTCTCCATTGCTGAAAAAAGTTAAACTGGAATGGGACAGCAAGAAACAGAAAGGGAATCTTGTTCGTGAAGGGAAGGCTACAAGTCAACAGTATTCTGTCACTGAATGGAAATTTATTAGTTAGAATTAAAATATAACCACATTTTATAAGATGACAAAGACGTGTTTATGGGTGCTTTTAGTTTGCATGATAGTTATTTCGTGCTCTTCTGCAAAATATGAAGAAGATTATACCCAGTATGTGAATCCATTTGTTGGTGCTTCCGAATTCGGGCATTGTTTTCCCGGAGCTTGTACTCCTTTCGGAATGATACAGGCAGGACCTGAAACCGGGAATTGCGATTGGGCATATTGTTCGGGTTACCAATATCAGGATTCAACTATAAACGGATTTTCCCAAACACGCTTAAATGGAACTGGTTGTACTGATTTGGGCGATTTGCTGATGCTGCCTTTTACCGGAGAAATTCAACAGAAACAGTATAAAAGTATTATTGATAAAAAAAATGAACTAGCGTTTCCAGGCTACTATTCGGTAATATTGAATGATTTTAAGATAAAGGCCGAAATGACGGCTACGCCTCATACCGCCATTTACCGTTATACCTATCTGAATGAGAAAAAACCTCACTTGCTGATTGATTTTCAGAGTGCAATGGCTGGCAACACCGATCAATTGCACAAACATATTACGGAGGCCACAGTAAATTTTGAAAACACAAAAACTATTTCAGGATTTACGAGAACACAGGTGTGGGTCGATCGCACTTACTATTATGTGATTGAATTCAGCAAGCCATTTGTGTCAGAAATCCAATTGCCTAAGCAAAACGAGGAGGAAAAAGCACCTCGTTACGTGTTCGATTTTGATTTAAAACAAGGAGAAGAACTTTTAGTAAAAGTGTCACTTTCGTCAAAAAGTATCGATGGTGCTAAGAAAAACCTTCAGACAGAGATGTCCGGTTGGAACTTTGACGAGAAAAGAGAAGCGGCGAAAGGCAATTGGAACAATTACCTTTCGCGTGTTCAGATAGAAGGAACGAAGGAACAGAAAAGTATTTTTTATACTTCGATGTATCATTTGCTTATTCAGCCAAATAATATTGCAGATGTAAACGAACCGCCATTTTATTCAACGTTGTCATTGTGGGATACTTACCGTGCAGCACATCCGCTTTTTACCCTTCTGTGCCCTGAGCATGTTGATGGATTTGTAAATTCGATGTTGCAGCAATATGACCAGCAGGGATTTTTACCCATTTGGGCTTTGTGGGGGAAAGAGACGTTTTGTATGATCGGGAACCATGCTGTTCCGGTAATTGCAGATGCCTTCCTGAAAGGTTTTCGTGGTTTTGATTCCGAAAAAGCGTTTCAGGCGATAAAAAGATCATTGACTGAGAACCATCCGAATTCGGACTGGAACGTGTACAATGAGTTCGGATATTATCCTTTTGACCGTGTATCGGTTGAATCCGTATCTCGAACTATGGAGTCTGTTTATGACGATTATTGTGCTGCACAGTTTGCAAAAGCATTGAACAAAGAAGACGATTATCTGTATTTTTCCAAACGATCTCAATTTTATAAAAACCTGTTCGACCCGCAGACCAAGTTGATGAGAGGTAAAGATTCTAATAATAACTGGAGAACACCATTCAAAACATTTGAGCTGTCGCATGCTGGTTCGTCGGGTGGTGATTATACTGAAGGCAATGCATGGCAATATACCTGGCATGTACAGCATGATATTCCTGGATTGATAAAGTTAATGGGGGGGGCTGATTATTTTACATCCAAACTCGATTCGCTTTTTGAAATGTCAAGTACCAAAGAAGGGCGTGGCTTTGTGATGGATGTAACCGGACTGATCGGACAATATGCCCATGGCAATGAGCCTAGCCACCATATAGCTTATTTGTATGCTTTGGCAGGTAAACCTTGGAAAACACAGAAATTAGTAAACGAAATTTGTCGGACCAAATACCTTGATCAGATCAATGGCCTGTGTGGTAACGACGACTGCGGTCAGATGTCGGCATGGTACATTTTTTCCAGTCTGGGATTTTATCCTGTTAATCCGTGTGGCGGCGAGTATGTGTTAGGTGCACCTCAACTCAAAAAAGGAGTAATTAGGCTACCCAAAGGAAAAACATTCACTGTTGAAGCAATCAATTATTCTCCTGAAAATATATATGTGCAATCTATCAAGCTTAACGGAAAGCCCTATAACCGGAAAGTTATCACCCATCAGAATATTATAAATGGTGGAATCCTGAGATTTTACATGGGAAATCAGGCGAAAAAATAATCAAACTACAAAAATAAACAGATGAAGCTTTTATATACTGCATTGGTAATTTTTATTGCAGCCGATGTCTTTTCTGAACAATCAACCTTAAGAATTTAAGATCATAAATTCAAAATAGCACAGTTTGACGATTTACATTGGACTGCGGAGATGAGTATGCTGTCCGAAATGACAGTACCCTAAAGCTGATACGCAAAGTTATTGAAAGAGAACAGCCTGAGTTGGTAATTAGTTATGCATGATATAAGTTGATAGAATTATGGAAGATAGACATTATGACCGGGAAAAATATTTTCAGGAACAGTCTTATACAACTGGAAAATTTGTAATTCCCTATATTGCTAATTTACATCCAATTACTCCTGATTTTAATATAATAGAAATAGGATGTGGAGAGGGTGGAAACCTAAAGCCATTCTTAGATATTGGTTGTAAGGTAGTTGGAATTGATATCTCTGATAACAAAATATCTAATGCAATTAAATTCCTTGCTAACCATCCATATAAAAGCAATCTCAAATTAATTGCTAAAGACATATTTAAGATAAATCCCAATGAACAATTCAAATTTGACTTAATAATTTTACGAGATACTTTAGAGCATATACAGGATCAAGATGCTCTTTTAGAACACTTAAGAAAATTCATGAAATTGTCGGGTAAGATATTTATTGCATTTCCTCCATGGAGAATGCCATTTGGAGGTCATCAACAAATGTGTGAAAATCCATTATTAAGTAAATTACCTTATTTCCATATTCTTCCTAATCCTTTATATGTCGGAATGCTAAAAGTATTTGGAGAGAATGAAGCCAAAATTAGGGGTTTATTAGAAGTAAAAGAAACGCGGATTTCTATTCGAAGATTCAAGAAAATCTTGAATAAGAGTAATTTTAAGATTGACAATGAGGTCTATTATATGATTAATCCGAATTATGAGGTTAAATTCAAGCTCAAAACGAGAAAACTACCTTGTATTTTGGATATTCCGTTCCTCAAGGATTTTTTTACTTCAACTTATTATTGTTTGATTTCTCCCTTTAAATATTAATTCTATTCACTCCTGTCAGCTATGGTGATAGTCTATGTTTGATTGTGTACGGATAAATCATATTATATCAGAAATAGAATCAGTCAGGGAAATATATTGTTAAATCCAAATTATTGATCGAGTTCAATAACGAATTAAACTTATTAATCAATGAATGTAATTAAATCAGAAGCAAAACTTTTTTTGAAAAAGAGAATGACCACATTTCTTGTTGTGGTAGGAGGGCTATTCTGCTTTTCGCCAATTCTTTCTGCACAAAATACGACAACCGCTGCGGAAACACAAATGTGGATCAAACAGCATTTTGCCAAGGGAGTGATTCCTCCGTTTTCGTTTGTATATGACGGAAGAAGTTCCGATACTTTTATAAAAAGCTGGCAGTTTAATTCCGAAAAGCTTGATTCGAGAAATCAGAATGAGGAGGAGAGGGTTTATACTTATACTGATAAAATGACAGGACTTGCTGTAAAATGCAAAGTGACTTGTTTTACGGATTTTCCGGCAGTAGAATGGGTTCTGAATTTTGTCAATACATCAGACAAAAATACTCCGCTAATCGAAAATGCGGAGGTGATCAATTATTCTTTTAACGCTAGAGAGAAAGGAAATTATGTTTTTCATCATGCGAAAGGAAGTAATGCTGAAAGGACCGATTTTATGCCCATTGACGATACATTGTCGGTAGGTAATGCCATTAATATTGTTCCATGGGGGGGAAGATCATCCGATGCAAATGCTTTCCCGTTTTTCAACCTTGAAATGCCCGGAAAGCATGGTGTAATGGTAGGAATAGGATGGACTGGCCGATGGTATGCAAATCTATTGCAGAAAAATGAACAGAGTGTCACTTTGAAATCGGGAATGGAAATTATGAAGTTGATGCTTTATCCAAAAGAAGAAATCCGTACTCCAAAGGTTTGCCTGCTTTTCTGGAGTGGAGAAAACCGAATGGTGGGTCATAACCAGTTTCGGAGATTTGTTTTAAAGCACCATTCTAGGATGATTGATGGAAAATTTGCCGAATATCCCTTATGTAGTGGATTTGATTACGGTGATCCTTCTCCTTGCGGAGAATATACCTGCATGACGGAAAATTTTGCTATTTCATTAATTGAACGGTACAAATACTTTAAAGTTCTTCCTGAAGTTTTCTGGCTTGATGCTGGTTGGTCAACTGGATGTGGCTGGGATAAATCCAAAGGAGACTGGAATTCGAATGTTGGTAACCTAACCATCGAAAAAGAACGATTCCCCAATGGGTTTAAGAAGATCTCGCAGGCTGCTCACGAGGCAGGCTGCAAATTTATGGTTTGGTTCGAACCTGAACGGGTTATGAAAGGAACACAAATTGACATAGAACATCCTGAATGGTTAATTAAACTTCCCGGAGACACCTACCTTTTTGACCTTGGGAACAAAGATGCCTGCAAATGGTTAACCCAATATATCGGAGATCTGATTCAAAACGAAGGAATTGATTATTATCGTCAGGATTTTAATATGGATCCACTTCCGTTTTGGCAGGCTAACGATAAACCAGACCGCGTGGGCATTTCCGAAATCCGTCATATCGAAGGACTTTATGCTTATTGGGACGGCTTACTCGAACGTTTTCCGAACCTGCTGATCGACAACTGTTCCAGTGGTGGCCGACGGATTGATCTGGAAACGACCTCTCGTAGTGCTCCGCTTTGGCGAACCGATTATCAATATGGGGAACCTAACGGATATCAGTGTCATACATTTGGCTTGAATTTCTACCTGCCTTTGCATGGCGCAGGAATGTATAAAACAGACAATTTCACTTTCCGCTCTAGTATGAGTGCTGCCACGGTAATGAACTGGTCTATTACGGGATGGGGACCTGAATCAATTCCTGATATTCAACGCCGCATCAAGGATTTTAAAGCCTTACAGCCCTATTATTACGGTGATTTTTATCCTTTGACAAGTCAGGTTAACAATACCGGTAACGAGCTGTGGTTGGCCTACCAGCTACATCGTACGGAAGAAAAGGATGGCATTGTTCTGGCTTTTCGTCGTGATGGCAATAAAGATGCATCGCTTAAGGTAAAATTGGGAGGCCTCGAAGCCAAGGCTACATACGAAGTTTTCAACGAAGACAGTGGTCAGATAATTCGCAAAAATGGTCGTGAATTGATGGAAGGTCTTGAATTGATTATTCCAGAGAAACCAGGTTCATTGCTGCTTAAATATAAACAGGTTAAGGATTGAAAAAGGATAAAAAACGATAATAAATTAGGAAATATGACTAAGAAACAATGGTTAGAAACATGGGTAAACCTTAACGTGATGAAAATTGGGGTTGCTGTAATGGCTTTTATATTGACCTTTGGTGGTATCCCTGAAATATTTGCAGATGTACCTCAACAGGGTTTTTTACATACGAAATCCAAAGCATCAAAGCCGGCTAATGAGCTGCTTAAGGTCGATTTTTCCTATTCGTTTGCAACTCCTCACCGGATTACGTTAGGTCGGCCTGATGCCAGCGACCGTACGCTGATGGATGTGAATCCGGGAAATATCCGGATGGCGTGGTCTTATGATAATTTGGCGATGTCTAACTTCTATCCGTTGTCATTACGCATTCCACAAATAGCCTGGAGTATTCAGATTGTTCCTCAAATAGAGGACAAGTCGCTCGAAAAGGGAAGTTGGAGTCGATTGGATCAAATACTGCCCGGTTTTGATAAGTTGTATCAGGATTCGCTTGGGACTATCAGACTAAAGGCACTAAGTGGAATGACTGCCGCTTTGATCAACGTGGAACTTCAAAACACAGATTCAAAAGCTCATCAATTTGTAATACGATGTAATTCTGAGAGCTGGGGCGAAATGCCTTCTTGGGTCGATCCTTCACAACACATTGGTGATCATATGGTGGCTGGCTGGAACGAGCGTGCAGACCGTATTCTGGTTATGGGTATTGGCGCTGATTCATACTCGGAAAAAGCTGATGGACAAGCTCCGGGAAAATGCAACATGGTTCTGATCTGGAACTTGCAACCGGGTGAAAAACGTCAAGGCTGGATTGTAAGGCCCTATAACAGTTATTTGGCTGATTTACCGGCTTTACGCAAGCATGATTGGGCCAGCGAAATGGAGCAAGGTAAAAAAGAATGGAACGATTTGTTGAACCGGGCGACCCGGATGATCATCCCTGATGTAGAAGTTACAAATGCCTATCGTGCCTGTTTAGCCGATTTATTTATAATGCGCGAACCAATAGCAAACGGTCGCATGATTGCCGTTCCCGGAACAGACAGTTACCGTGCCGGAAACTCAGGGGAACCATTGCTTGATGCCATCGCCCTGGATCAAAACGGTTTTCACAAGGAAGCGAAGAATGGAGCTTCCGTATCAATTGATATGCAAGATCCTGATGGCAATTGGGCTGATGTACAAGGGTGGTGTCACAATAGCTGGGCTGTAGTTGGGTTCAAGTCTTGGTTTATTATGAATCATTACCGCATCACTGGTGACAAAACTTTCCTTGCAGAAGTTTATCCGAAAATGTTGGCCAGTTCACGTTTTCAGGAAAAACAACGAGCACGTTCACGTAATGCTGCCGGCGAAAAATCAATGACATATGGTTTGATGCCACGCGGATTTGGTGATTGTGGGCTGATGAATGATGGCGATTTGTACGGTGTTTACATTCCTCACAACATTTTTTCAGTTTATGCCGACCGGTGCACGCTTGAGGCAGCCGAGATTCTCAATAAAACAGACGATATTGCTGAGTTGAAGAAAATATTTGAGACCGCACATAAAGACTTGTTAACGGCTTTGGATCGGGGAGCTATCAATGAAGGTGATTACCGCTGGATTCCGGGCGTCCCCGGGAAAACCGGTGGTAGTTCATGGGGTTCGCTGTATGCTGTTTCACCTTGCAAACTGATAGATCCAAACCATAAATTGGTTACAGGAACTATTCGCCGTATCGAATCCAATATCAGTAAAGGTGGGCAACCACTCCACAACGGATGGATGGATGATGGTTCGTGGGTGGCAATAACGCTCGACAATTTGGCTGAAGCTAAGCTGGCTCAGGGCAATGGCGATGCTGCTGTAAAGTATTTATATTCTACACTTAATCATGGTACTCCACTTTATACATGGTGTGAAGAACGTGGACAGGAACCAAATACTACAAAAACTTCTGGCGACCGCCAACATCTTTGGACTCCGGTAGCAATTGTCCGCATCCTACGCGATATGTTTGTTCTGGAAGATGGGAAAGGAATAAATCTGGCCGTTGGAACAGCGCGTGAGTGGCTTGCTTCGGGTAAGATGGTTGGTATTTCACATGCAAGTACACATTTCGGCGAGATATCTTATCATTTGCAATATGATTCAAAGACAAAGAAAGTATCCGGAGAAGTAAGCTTTCCTGACGATACATCAGCCGAATGGGCAATTTTGAATATCCGCTTGCCTGGAGGACTGAAAGTTAAATCGGTCAACTCGAAAGTAAAGGTGATCGCATTGCCTGATGGAAGCGGGTTCCGATGGGTAAAGCCTCAGGGGATCTTGAAATTCGATGCGAATATTGGTAAATAATAAAATTTAGGGATTCATTTAATCTAAATTGTGATGAATAAAAAATCGAATCATCAATTGTTTAAATGCAGATTAGTGAAAGTAGCCTTTCTTTCAGTTATGGCAGTTTTGCTCATCGGGAAACTGATGGCGCAGCCACATATGAAACCGGTAGTTTTTGCAGAGAAGTGGATTGACCAACATTTTGTCAAAGAGGCTATTCCTCCTTTTTCGTTCGTTTATGATGGCGAAAAATCGGAGAACCTGATTAAAAACTGGAAGAAAAGTACCACCCAACTGAAGTCAGACAATACAAATGAAAAGAAAACCCTGTTTAGTTACGCCGATGATCGAACAGGTTTGGTGATCAATTGTACAGTCACTTCATTTGCCGATTTCCCGGCGGTTGAACTGGATCTTTGCTTGAAAAATGCCGGGAAAATACAAACACCAATATTGGAATCAATTCGGACGATGGATTATATCATCACCGGAATTGGCAAAACCAACCTGCACTGGTCGAAAGGTGCAGTTTCATCCTTTGATGATTTTATGCCGCAGGAGAAATCGTTTGAAAAAGAAGGTGAATCACTGCATCTCGAACCGCACGGTGGCCGTTCATCCTATCAGAACCTGCCATTTTTCAATGCTGTGGGGGAAAATAAAGGTGTGGTTATGGGTATCGGATGGTCAGGTGATTGGGGTGCCGATTTCAATTCGGTAGCCGGAGGGTTGTCATTCAAAGCTGGAATGCAAAAAACGCATTTTTTGCTTTATCCCAATGAAGAAATTCGGATGCCAAAAACAATGCTGCTTTTCTATGAAGGAGACCAATGGGACGGACAAAATCTATTCCGCCGTTTCATTATTGCCCACCATCACCCCAAAGTAAACGGAAAGCCATTGACTCCGCCCATTACCTGGGGCGTATTTGGAACTACTCCTGCAAGTGTGCATTTGTACAATATCGATAAAATCATCGAACACAAACTTCCGCTCGATTATTATTGGGTGGATGCCGGTTGGTATGGTAAGGAAGGCGTTTGGACCTGGTATGACACCGGTAGCTGGGATTTGATAAAAAACCTTTATCCGAACGGATTTAAACCGTTGAGTGAAAAACTGGAGAAAGATGGTCGTCATTTGATGGTCTGGTTTGAACCGGAACGTGTAAGGAAAGGTTCCCGGTGGGATAAAGAACATCCAGAGATGTTAATTGGGCACGACGGTAATTACCAGACGAACCTGGGTGAAGCAAAAGGGAATTCTTTGATGAATTTGGGAGATCCGAAGGCTCTTAAATTTGTTACCGATTATATCACCGATAAAATTAAAGATTTCGGTCTTGGCACCGGATGTTATCGTCAGGACTTCAATATTGAACCTGCCTATTGCTGGCAATCGCAGGATGTATGGAATCGTCAGGGAATAACCGAAGCCAAATACATTGAAGGTTTGTATGCTTATTGGGATTCTCTGAAAGCAAGATTTCCCGGAATGATTTTCGACAACTGTGCTGGTGGCGGATGCCGTATCGACCTTGAAACCACGGGACGTGCTGCTCCATATTGGCGAACCGATGGTCCTCGCGATGCAGTGGCACATCAATGTCACAGTTATGGGCTTATGGCCTGGATCCCTGTAAGTGCAACAAGTATTGACCGCGAAGGGAACGATTACGAATTCAGAAGCAGTATAAACAGCTCGCTTTGTATCAACTGGCAGCATAGCGGGGATGGCGTCTGGTATAAATTACCCAAGGACTTCCCTTACGACTGGGCTAAAAAAACGCTCGATCAATATCTGGGTTTTCGCGACTATTTCATGGGTGACTATTATCCGCTTACCCCTTATTCTCAGAACCAGGATGTATGGATGGCCTGGCAGTTGAATTGTCCGGAAAAAGGAGAAGGCATGGTTCAGGCATTCCGCCGTGAAAATTGCATCTGTACATCTGCTTGTCCTAAATTACGCAATCTGGATCCAAAAGCAGTATATATCCTGAAAAATCTGGATTCGAAAGGAAGTACAGAAATGACAGGTCGTGTCTTGATGGAAAAAGGACTTCCAATCTCCATTATCAATCAACCCGGAGCTGCAGTTATTACTTATAAAAAACGAAGATAGTTCTTTTATACATGGAGGAAAACAAAGAAAGGGAATAAGTGTCTTTTACAGCGCATGGCTCTTTCGTTATTTTCCTCCAAAAAGCCTTGTCTGTATTTTTTAATACTGACAAGGCTAGCCTAAATTTTCAACATAACTGAATCTTAAAATGAAACGAATAAAAATAGTTTTAGTATCGATCTTCACATTAATTATTGTCACCGTTTACGGGCAAAATAAGACATTATGGCTTGATGAGCTTGACATGAATAAAGTGGAATCAGGTTGGATTATGTCTAAATCAAAAACAAGTACTGATGGAAATACGTTCACTATTGCTGGTCAAAAATTTGAACGGGGTATTGGAACACATGCGATCAGTCGATTCATGCTTTATTTAAATAAAAAAGGAGTGCGATTCACTGCTCAAGTAGGAGTAGATGATGAATCAAAGGGAGGTAGTGTCCAATTTTATCTCTTAGGTGACAGAAAAATAATTTGGGAAAGCGGTTTAATGAAATCTGATGACCCGGCAAAAACGATTGATGTCAAACTTAAGGGTATTAAAAAACTTGCATTTTTAGTAACTGATGGAAACGATGGAATTGCTCACGACCATGCGGATTGGTGCAATGCAAAACTTGAATATAAGGGTAAGGACTGCCCCGAGTTTGTATCTCAGAAATTGTCTCAATCAGCAAACTACATTTTAACTCCCAAACCTGCTAAAACTCCCCGGATCAATGGAGCTAAAATAACCGGGGCAAGCAACGGTAAGCCTTTCCAGTACTTGATTGCAGCAAGCGGTTTACGTCCCATGTCTTTTACTGCAGAAAATCTTCCTCAGGGATTAAGCCTGGATACAACAACGGGTATCATTTCAGGAAAAGTAGTAAATGATGGCGAATACGATGTGAAAATTACTGCAAAAAATGACAAAGGCACAGATACCCGTAATTTACGCATTGTAATAGGAAAAGATAAGCTTTGCCTTACCCCTCCTATGGGTTGGAATAGTTGGAACTGCTGGGGATTATCCGTAAGTGAAGAAAAAGTAAAAGCTTCAGCCGATGCGATGATTGCAAGTGGATTGATCGATCATGGATGGACTTATGTTAACATTGATGATGGATGGGAAGGATCTAAACGTAAGAGAAATGGAGATATTACCACGAATGAGAAATTTCCTGATATGAAATGTCTTGTCGATTACATTCATTCGAAAGGTTTAAAAATGGGAATTTATAGTTCGCCTGGAGAACATACATGTGGAGGGTATTTAGGAAGTTTCGGATACGAAGAACAAGACGCACGGATATATGCTCAATGGGGAATTGACTACCTGAAATATGACTGGTGTACGTATTGGGATAAAGTCGATCCAAAACCTGAATTGTCGGCGATAAAAAAACCCTATATCATCATGAAGAAAGCTTTGGAAAAGCAAAATCGAGACATTGTTCATAGTCTTTGTCAATGCGGTTTAGGTAATGTATGGGAATGGGGTAAAGAAGTAGGCCAATTATGGAGAACAACTGATGATATAACCGACACATGGGAAAGTATGTATTCAAATGGGTTCTCTCAATATCACAATACGCAATATGCCAAACCCGGGAACTGGAATGACCCTGATATGCTGGTGGTTGGAAAAGTAGGTTGGAATTCAACGATGCATGATTCGCGGTTAACTGCCGATGAACAATACACACATCTTTCGTTGTGGTGTTTACTTTCAGCTCCTTTACTGATTGGCGCTGATATGAGCCAGATGGATGAGTTTACAATCAATCTTTTGACCAATGATGAAGTAATCGGAATCAATCAGGATCCTCTGGGCAAACAAGCCAGACGTTTAAGTAAAGATAATGACATTGAGATTTGGGTTAAAGATTTGGAAGATGGCTCAAAGGCTGTTGGCTTGTTTTATATTGCTGAAAGTAAAAAAGCAGAGAATTCTTTTGTCTGGGAGAAGAATCCTGTTAAAAGTACTGCCAAAATCAAGGTTACATGGTCTGATCTGGGAATCAGCGGGAAGCATATCGTAAGAGACCTGTGGAGGCAAAAAGACCTGGGTAAGTATGCTGGTAAATTTGAAATAGAGGTTCCTTATCATGGAGTTGTTCTTTTAAAAATTACAAAAGCAAGCTCTTCAGATTAAAATCATTTATTGTTACTTGACTTTGATTCGTTTGAAAACAAGAGACAATAGTTCATCTATAATATTTCAATAATTAAATCATATTTAGATAATGTTGGGTGTGAAATATATTCAGAACTTTTGCCCAAAGGCCTTTCTTTTAATAGTTTGTCTTTTGAGCTTTTTAGTAGGTAGATCAGTCACCGTTTCGCGTTGGAAACTGAACTGTAAAAATGCCATTGTGTGGGATGTGCAGAATGATAAACAGTTGCCTCATTCTGATAATCTTGAAATGAGCGGACAACAGGTTTCTGTTATTGCTAATTATACTGTAGATGTCAATCACCGACTGAAGGTAAGTCCTCTGGTAATTTGGCCAAACCTGATTGTAAAATATGATGGCAGAAGTTACCTGCAAACTTTAGTTCCGGATTCAATTGCTCCATCATTTATGATTGATGGGAAGAAAACTTCCCTGCCAGCAGTGACCGAAGTGCGTTTTGATGGGATTTTGGAATTCAGATATTCGGGGAAAAACTACCAAATCAAGAGACAACTCTTCCCTTCAACTGAGAATAGGGTAGCTTTTGATTGCTGGGAGATAGAGAATAAAGGTTCAAAACCTATTAATGTAACGATTAACGATTATCATTCCTCCGAAAAAGTTATTGGTGCTGATGCAGAATTAACATATCTTACAGAATGGAAGGGCGCATCGAAAAGTTTGAAGAAAGGTGAATCCTTAAAAGTTTCCGTTCAACATACGGCTTTCCCAACAAATGAAACGAAGCCGGAAGTAAATGCAGAAACTGAAAAGAACAAGCGCAATGCATTTATTGCTGAGATGAATGATCATCTTCAGCTTGAAACACCTGACCCGGTTTTGAATCAGATGTTTCTTTTTGCAAAAATTCGTACTTCCGAAAGTCTTTTCAAAACAGCGCTTGGTTTGGTGCATTCTCCTGGAGGAGGACGATATTACGGAGGAGTTTGGGCCAATGATCAGGTTGAATATGCCGGACCATTTTTCCCTTACCTGGGTTATCAACCGGCTAATGAAGCTTCGATGAATGCCTATCGTATTTTTATGCAAAAGATGACTCCTGAATATAAAGCGATCCCGTCGTCTTTTGAGATGCAGGTTAAAGTACCATGGGATGGAGCCGGCGATCGGGGGGATGCTGCTATGTATGCTTATGGTGCTTCGTTGTTCGCATTAGCTTCGGGCGATCCAAAAATTTCAGAAGAACTTTGGCCTGCCATTCGTTGGGGATTAGAGTATAGCGAACGAAAAATGACTCCGGAAGGTGTTATTGCTTCGCGTTCCGATGAGATGGAAGGTCGTATTGCAACCGGATCGGCTAATCTTTCGACCTCTGCACTGGCATATGGTGCATTCCAAAATGCAGCTAACTTAGGACGATCAATTCATGCGGAAAAATATTTGATCGATCATTTCGATCAGCAAGCCCAAAAACTACGTCAGGCTATCGAGACTTATTTTGGCGCTGATATCAAGGGATATCACACCTACAAATATTTCAAAGAACATGAAAAACTGCGCCATTGGATTTGTTTGCCTATGGTGATGGGTATCAACGACCGTCAGGAAGGAACGACTAATGCATTATTAAAGGAGCTGTGGACGTCTGATGGTCTTCTGGTTGAGGAAGGTCTTGATAATTTCTGGGATCGGGCAACCCTGTATGCACTTCGTGGAATATTTCGCAGTGGGGCAACAAATCGGGCACTCGATAAATTACAGGCTTTTTCCAAACAACGGCTCCTCGGCAACCATGTGCCTTATGCAGTTGAGGCATATCCTGAAGGAAACCAGGCTCATCTTGCTGCAGAAAGTGCTCTTTACTGCCGGATTTTTACCGAAGGCCTTTTTGCTATTCAACCAACAGGTCTTCATCAGTTCGATTGTATTCCTCATTTGCCCCAAGGGTGGAAACATATGGTGCTGAAAAATATTTATGCCTTTAATACATGTTTCGATCTTTCTGTTAAATCTAACAATAATAATCAGATTACAGTTACGGTGTCGAAAGGAGATAAAATTCTTTTTGAGAGAACTGATGTTAGCGGAACTACTTTTAAAATCAAACTATAAACTACTAAACATGTGTACATTAAGGAATTTAACTATTGTTTTGTTTTTGATTTGCTGCAATAGAGGAATATCCCAGAATCGGACGTTAACCGACTTTGTAGATCCGTTTATTGGAACGGCAACTGTAGGACATACATATCCGGCTGCTACTCTTCCTTTTGGGATGGTGCAGGTTGGTCCTGATACTGGAGTGACCGGTTGGGAAAGGTGCTCTGGTTACAATTTTAAGGATAGTTCAATCATGGGATTTTCACATACTCACATGAGTGGCACCGGTGCTGCAGATATGGGAGATATTTTAATTATGCCATTAATTAGTGGACCGCAGTTTGAACCAGGAACAGATGATGATCCGAAACAAGGTTACCGGTCACGGTTTAGTCATGCATCGGAAGTTGCTAAGCCGGGTTATTATGCAGTGAAATTAGAGGATTCAAATATTTATGCTGAAATGACTGCTACCTATCGAGCCGGATTTCATTGTTATACCTTTCCGGAAAGCAAACAAGCAGGGATCGTTATCGACCTGAATCATGGAATTCAGGATGGAGTTATCGAAAGCTCGTTTAAAGTAATCGACACCCAAACCATTATTGGTCATCGTCAATCCAACGGTTTCATTAATAATCATCAGTACTATTTCTGTGCCCGTTTTTCAAAACCATTCGAAAAGTTTACTTCGTTTGTTGATGGTCAAATAGCCGAAGAAAAGGATGTCAAAGGAAAAGCATGTAAGGTTTTCGTTCATTTTATCACCTCAAATAATGAGAAAATTCTTGTGAAAGTAGGTCTTTCAACGGTGAGTGAAGAAGAAGCAATGAAGAATCTGGACTCAGAAATTCCAAGCTGGGATTTTAAAAAAACAGTTAGGAATGCACAAGCTATCTGGAACGAAAATTTGTCGAAGATTGAGGTACAAACCAATACCGAAAGTGAGAAGAAAATATTCTACACTGCCCTTTATCATTGCCTGATTACACCTAATTTGATAACTGATATTGACGGCTCCTATCGGGGATGGGACCAGCAAATCCACCAAAGCAGTACCGGTGATTTTTATACTAATTTTTCATTGTGGGATACCTTTCGGGCAAGTCATCCGCTCTATGCCTTAATATATCCCGAGAAAAATATCCGTTTTATAAATTCTATGTTGGAACGATATAAACAAATCGGTCAACTCCCAATCAATGAGTATGGAGCAAATGAAACTTATTGTATGATCGGCTACCATTCGATTCCTGTGAT
>JAUZOB010000079.1 GCA_030706665.1 Bacteroidota bacterium | reverse complement strand
GTTATGGCAAGGGCACAGGAGCTTTGCCCAATTGTTCAGGTTGGGATAAGAAGCATGGATTCGGGTGAATTGACACGAATGGAGCGCTCACATGTATTTTTTGCAGAAAACATCCACGACAATAAAGAATGGATGGATAAAGCGATTGACCTGATGACCGATAATGTATACCTCACGATTGATCTTGATGTTTACGATCCGGCTATTCTTCCGGGGACAGGAACTCCGGAACCGGGTGGTTTGTTATGGTATCCTGTACTTGAATTTTTGCGAAAGGTCTATGAGCGTAAGAATGTAGTCGGTGCAGATGTCGTTGAATTGTGCCCGATTCTGGGAAATAAAACATCGGAATTCTTCGCAGCCAAACTGGTGTATAAACTTCTGACCTATAAATTTTGCCTTGAAAAGTAATTCAGACATTGACTCTTTGAGATCAAGCAAAAAGGTTCGGTACTGATGGATTATTCCTTCTTTCAAATAATAATTTGATATCATCTTAATCATTGTCCCGGTTCTGGAAAAGATAGAACCAGGATTCATAAATTGAGATTTTTCAAATCTATATGAGTCGTATTTATAAAGAGCGAGGGTGTCCCGGATTTACGAGACTCCCTCGTTGCTTTTTTAAACTATCCGATGGGAACAAGGGGTGCTTTATTCGTAATCAGCGATCTTTTTTTAATTGTGATAATAAGATAAAGAGAAAAGAACTGAAGGATATGAGCCTGTTCATTAAATCAATTACATGATAATCCGGATTTCAAAATAATGTGCGGCTTTTTGGAAAAATAAGAAGATTGAATGGAATAAAACACAAATATGTACAGAGCCGATTCCTAAATTATCCGAAGAAAAGAAATACTTCGTAAAGCTGGTTTCAATTTATCAAAATTGAAAATGAGACGAATGGTTTGCACTAGAATTTAAATATACCGTGAAAACCTCAAGAAAAAAGATTAAATTTGCAGCACGAGGTTCCGTATGACGGATCAAAAGGGAATCCGGTGATTTCTATTTAAGTAATAGAGAATCCGGAGCTGCCCCCGCAGCTGTAAGTTCCATTTCAACTCTTGGGTTCTATGCCACTGTTCTGTTTGTCAGGAACGGGAAGGCCCCAAAAGGGAACAAGCCAGAAGACCTGCCTCAAATATTCGTTTCATTCGTTACTTTCGGGGAGTAAAGGACGGATACATCAGGTATTCTTCCCTTGTCTATACCGAAACAATTGTGATTTTCATGAGGTTCGGATTTATACTCGTTTTAATTATTTCTATCCTTTTTACCGGCTGCCGGCATAAGGATAAAAATCAACTTAAATTCAGAAAGAAAGATCAGAAGATCGAAGTAAATGCTTATGCCGAAATCTTCGAGCTGATTCATTGTAAAGGATATTCTCTGCTGCATCTTAAAGACCCTTGGAGAAAGGGTGGATTTTATGGGAAATATATCCTTATTCCACGTAATATAGAACTTCCGGTAGGGCTTCCACCCGAATATCAGGTAATTCGGACTCCTGTCGAACGATTTGCCTGTATGGCGAGTACCAATGTGGCGATGTTGGCTGCCCTTAAAAATATTTCAAGAATTGCAGGGGTTACAAATCCGGATAAGATATTTAACGAAGAGGTCTATTCTCTATATCAACGAGGAAAGATAAACCATATCGGAGATGATTTTACTCCGAAATTCGAACAGGTAATTTCCTGCTCTCCTGAAGTGATTCTTAAAAACGGCTATAACCAATCGCTCCAAAATGACGAGGTATTCCTGAAATCGGGGATTCCTGTATTTTATAATTTGGAGTGGATGGAAAATACGGCTTTGGGAAGAGCCGAGTGGATTAAAGTACTCGGAGAGATGACGAATAAACGGACCCTTGCCGATTCTATATTTAACAAGGTTAAAAGCAATTACGATTCATTGAAAAAAGTGGCTTTATCAGGGAAACACACCCCCAAGATCCTTTTGAGTTCAAATTATAAAGGGACATGGTATTTGCCAGGTGGAAAAAGCTATTATGCCCGTATGTTGAAGGAAGCTAAAGGAGACTATTGCTATTCGAATGATAGCAGCTCCGGAAGTATCCCTTTAAGTTTTGAGGTCGTGCTGGATAAATTGCTGAATGCCGGAGTGTGGATAGACGAATCTGTTCACTCTTTCTCAGAATTGAAAAACCAGGATGTCAGATATACTTATTTTAGAGCATACCGGGAGAAACAGGTATATGGGCGCTGCGCCAGAGTGAATAGCAGAGGTGCAAATGACTACTGGGAAACAGGGGTGGTCAGACCTGACCTTACTTTAGCTGATTTGATTAAAATTCTTCATCCGGAATTACTGCCAGGTTATAAATTATTCTTTCATAAAAAACTGGAATAATGCGACCCGGAAGAAAAGTACTTTTAAGTTTCCTGGCGTTATTCGCAGGATGTGTCATCCTATTTGCATTTGATCTGATATTGGGAAGTGTGAAAATTCCTTTTGGACAGATCCTTTCTGTATTTGAGGGAGATTCTGCAAATAAATCATGGTATTATATTTTGTGGGGATTCCGCTTACCCAAGGCGTTGACTGCATTATTAACCGGAGCAGGATTGTCCGTTGCCGGATTGCAAATGCAGACTTTATTTCGAAATCCTTTAGCCGGACCTTATGTCTTAGGCATCAGCTCCGGAGCCAGTCTGGGAGTTGCTTTATATGTACTTGCCGGAACCTTTTTCTCTTTCGGAACGATTAATATTCTGACCGGAATGTTGGGCAGTTGGGGATTGATCTTATTTGCCATAGCCGGAGCCGGTCTGGTTTTGGTGCTTGTCTTTCTTACTTCGCTTAAAGTAAATGATCCGGTTAGCCTGCTCATTATCGGGATAATGTTTGGAAGCATTACCGGAGCAGTTGTGAATGTGCTACAATATTTTAGCGATCCACTCAATGTACAGAGCTTTTTAATCTGGACTTTCGGAAGCCTGGGAGGTGTCACCTGGGACAAATTATATATTCTGGTCCCGGTAGTCCTGATCGGTTTATTAATTGCGGTAGGATTGCAGAAACCCATGAACGCACTTTTATTAGGTGATAATTACGCTCAGGGAATAGGTGTCAATGTCAGGAAGATCAGGCTTTGGGTTATTCTGAGCACCAGTTTGCTCGCCGGTTCATTAACCGCATTTACCGGACCAATTGCTTTTATTGGCGTTGCAGTTCCTCATCTGGCCCGTTCTGTATTCAAGACTTCCGATCATATGATTTTAATCCCCGGATCTGCATTAATAGGCTCCTGCCTGATGTTGATCTGTGATATTGTATCTCAATTGCCCGGATACCAGAATACGCTCCCGATTAATTCAGTAAGCGCTATCTTTGGCGCTCCTGTTGTGATATGGGTCATTATCCGTAGTAGAAATGTAAAAGCATCATTTTCCTGATCCATGAAAACAACAGAGTTAGTAAAACCTATTCTGGAGACCTGTAATCTTACCATCGGGTATGATCATCGGAAAGAGGGACGTTTGGAACTTCTATCCAATATTAACCTGAAAATGATTCCCGGTGAGATGGTCTGTCTGATTGGACCCAATGGATGTGGAAAATCAACATTGATGCGAACCATGGCGGGAATTCAACCTGCTTTGTCCGGTAAGACACTGGTGGAAGGAAGGACAATAAAAGAGCGAAATTTCAAAGATATAGCCCGCCTGATCAGCATGGTATTGACCGATCGACTTACTGTCGGGAATTTGTCAGTCTTTCATATCGTTTCTTTGGGACGTTATCCTTATAACAATTGGTTCGGGGGACTCTCACATGAAGATAAATCCAAAATCTTCGAAGCACTCGATCAGGTGCATATGAGGCATATGATGAACCGTCAGATTTCAGAGTTGAGTGATGGTGAAAAGCAACGGGTCATGATTGCCAAGGCGCTTGCCCAGGATACCCCGTTGGTTTTACTGGACGAACCTACGGCACATCTGGATCTGCCTAACAGGGTTGAGACTATGAAGCTTCTCCGCATGCTGACAAAGGAGACTGGTAAGGCAATTCTTTTGACAACCCATGAACTTGATTTGGCATTGCAGGCAGCAGATACGATTTGGCTCATGAATAACAAAAGTCATCTTGAGACAGGATGTCCTGAAGATCTGGTCTTAAACGGTAAATTTGAACAGGCATTTAAAACAAATTCTTTTGAATTCGATCTCTATACCGGAAGTTTTAAACTGAATCATCATAAGGTTGCCAGCATTTGTTTCCAAGATGGATCGATCGAAGGATTCTGGACTAAGCGAGCCTTGGAACGCGAAGGGTTTGAGTTGACCGATGATGAGTCTTTGCCTGTAAAATTGAATGTCGATGGGGAAAACAGAATCTGGAAGCTGAAATGGAATGGGGGAGAGCAATCCTTTTACGATGTTGCCACTATTATCAAAAAGCTGAGAGAAATCTTTTCCTGTTGAAAAGGAAGGCTTTTTAAATGGGACTCTGACAATTTTGTGAAATATATACTTGACCGGAAGACTATTGTAAAAAAGCCTGGTAGAAAGCTGTCCATTGTTGAGCTTATCTCCTATCTATATTCGGTTGCAAATGCTACGAGTTCTGTCGTATTTTTTACATCTGCTTTTTGTATCAGGTTTGTACGGGTGTGGAGTTGCAAACTTATTCTGGACAACAGTAATTTCATTTATAGATCTCGCTGATTTAATAAATAGAGAAAAAACAAAGAGTATGCTCCTTTTTTGGGACATACTCTTTGTTTTTATATTGATCAGGGTGTTTAAAGGAAAGAACCTCAGGTTCTTTCCTTGCCTTTGCCTGACAGGATTCTTTTGAATCCTGTGTTAGAATTTAAAACCTAATGTGAAGAGTAGTTGATTGCTATTTACATTGTATTTAGCCATCGAACCGCCCGGATAAAGTGCATTGTACTCTTTGGAATCTGTTAACTTATAAGCAATATCAAAAAAGTAAGAGCTTTGTCTGATCCCAAAACCTACAGCATAATTGGTATAAGAGAAATTTTTATTGGGTTGCGAAGCATTAAATGCAGTTGATCTGTAAGGATTTCCAATCAATTCAATCCCTGCTCTCAGAGCTAAGAAGTCAAGTGGACGATATTCTCCTCCGATTCTTAGATTTTGTGTAGCTCCATAGATATTCGAGATGTCGTTGTTTTCATTTTTGAAATCATATCCGTCACCACCGCTTCTTAACTTCATGGTAGAATAGTCGGTATATTCATAGTCAACGCTGATCAAACCTTCTTTGCCGAACAAATATGAACCGCTGAGAACGAGTTTGAGAGGTGTTTCAAGTTTATAATCATATTCTCCAACGTAATCAGGCATTACATTTGAAATAACAGCTACACCTGCATTATCGTTAACGCTTGATTGCATGGTGCGGTCATAGGTGTCATGAAGATCATAAAAAGTAGGAGAGTGGAATGCAATCCCTAATCTCAGATTGTCAACAGGGCGGAAAATTGCACCCAGCTTGATGTTGACTCCTGATCCGGTAGTTTTATTATACCCGCTATAGTCTAAACTATTGAAAAAATCGATTGTTCCATTTTCATCGACTTCGGAATGCATGAATGTTTCTTTATAATAAACATTCTGAACTCCGATTGTTGCACCCAGATAAATTCGATGGTTGATGTTCGTGCCAATATTGAATACATACTCATCAATGCCACCGCTTGTGTTGATTGATCGGGTTAGCGATTGCTTGTATCCATTGTTTTGAATATCATTCCAATATTGCTGACCTTGAGGCGAATTTGAATCATAATTGATCAAATTTGCTCTCCATGCTAAACCTTCATTATAGCCGTCAAATTGGTCGGGATTGCCGATCTGGTTTGCATATTGGGTAAAGTAATCCAAGATGGTTGAATTTGCACTTGGAGTCCCTACCATAAAATTGCGATTAAAATCGGCCAGCCTGTTGTAACCAATCCCGAAGTTTACACTGATAATGCCGGATTCGTTGTTATTAACGGGAATGCCTGTTACAAGACCAAACTGGCTGAAATTAAGCATATACTTTGTGTCATTCGACCGGTTGCCTTCGAAGGTTGCATTTGCATTGTGATAACTTAACGAAGGGGTGAATGAAAACTCGGTAGATCGATAGATTGCACTTCCGGCCGGGTTAATGGAGAGTGAAGCAAAGTCACCGCCGAGGGCTCCGATTGCATTTCCCATACCGGCGGATCTTGCTGTTCCGTTAACATTGTAAAAAGAAAGTCGTAATGCATCTCTTGCATCTTGTGCGTATAGTACGCCAGTTGCAAATATTGTTAGAATTATACTGTATAATAAGCGTTTCATATTTTTATTTTGAATAGGGTTAATAAGTTATTTTGATTAACTCTTTTTCTTATTATAAGATTATCTGCGATGACCATAACCTGATCCGGAAGAATTGCTTCCTCCGCCTCCGCTACTTCTGCTTCCTCCGCTGTTATAACTCGGAGTATAATTTGTTGAGCGGGTTCCTCCGGAAGATGGGGCATAACGGACATTACTGCCCGATGAGCTTGATCCGCGATTAAAGTTACTGGTACTGCTGCGAACCGAATTTGAGTAGGTCGAGATACTTCTTTGTCGCGGAGCACTGGTAGTTCCCTGCACAATGCGGGGTCGGCTGTAATTAGTGGAATATGCCTCTCTGTTATAGCTCGGACGATAGTTGGATCTCGGAGTACTATAACTTGGAGCGTAATTCCTTCCTGAGGTTGCTGATACTTCAGTCTGGGTTGCCTGACGTACACGTCCTGGATTATAGCTTCTCATCTGATTCTGAACGTTAGTTGTATTTTCAGAATTAACTTGCGTAGCAGAACCTGTAGTATAGTTTGCTCTTCTGCGTTCGATGGCAACTCCGGTATTTACATTTGCTGATCGGGTTTGTACCTGTTGACCTGCACTCTGAGGAATCTCATTCCTGCTCCTGTAATTTGAAGGAACATTTGCGTTTCCCTGAGATGATAAAGTTGCATTTCTAAGTCCTGTAGTGTTATTTACAACCCCGCTGTTTCTGCTTCTCAGATTAACCTGTCCCGGTTGACCTGCAATAGAATTAGTGCCACTGTTGCCATGTCTTCCACCTCCATAAATCATAGAGTTTTCAGTACGACGTTTGCCATAGTTGGTGTAATATGGTTCGGAGTACATATGATGGCCCCAGCCACCGCCGTAGCCGCCCCAGTAACCGCCAAATCCTAAAGCACCGTATAATGGGAAGCCCCATCCGTACCATCCGCTATAAGCTCCATAATACCATGGATCATAGAACCAAGGATCGTAGAATCCTCCATAATAACCATAGGAAGGACCATACCATGAATTGAATCCGTAGCCCCAATATGGACTGTAATCGAAATAGAATCCATGATGGAAACGATTGATTCTCCATGAGTAGTCCACATAATCATTATCGTCGGTGTAATAATTGTTAATAACGGTAGTGATTGTGTCGTTATTGTAAAGAGCGGTAGTGTCGCTGTTCGCAAGACGGGCTCTCTCTAAATTATATTCACTGACCTGAGTATTTCCTTGATTATTCTCAGTGAAAACATAATTCTCCTGAGTCTTGGTCCCTTGCTGGTTCCTTCTCTCTTCACTGATAACAATTTGATTATTCCCAGTTTGTCTTTCCGGGGCGCGTTTCTCTATGACAGGAGGAGGCGTGTCTCCGGGAGAATAATAAATGTCATCAACGTACCCGGAAGATACGTGTGTTGTCGGACCGCATGCACTGATAACGAATGCAGTTACAACAAGAATTTTGAGTTTGTTTTTCATGACTTGTCCTCCCAAAACATTTAGAATTCAATAATATTTTTTGTTTCTTTGTATCACGTTATTTCATAAATATTATAGCAAATATCATACCAATATAGAGATTTATGGCCAAAGAATTGACGTCAAGAAGTGAGAATTATTCACAATGGTACAATGACCTTGTTTTGAAAGCAGACCTGGCTGAAAGTTCAGCTGTGAGAGGGTGTATGGTCATTAAGCCTTATGGATATGCAATCTGGGAAAAGATGCATGCAGAGCTTGATCGGATGTTTAAAGAAACAGGGCATGTAAATGCGTATTTTCCGTTATTTATTCCAAAATCGTTCTTCAGCAAAGAGGCTGATCATGTTGAAGGATTTGCTAAAGAGTGTGCAGTTGTTACCCATTATCGGTTAAAGAATAATCCGGACGGCTCCGGTGTTGTTGTCGATCCTGATGCGAAATTGGAAGAAGAGCTTATCGTAAGGCCTACTTCGGAAACCATCATTTGGAATACCTATAAAAATTGGATTCAGTCTTATCGTGACCTGCCGCTTCTGATTAATCAGTGGGCGAATGTCGTTCGATGGGAAATGCGTACCCGACTGTTCCTCCGTACTGCTGAATTTCTCTGGCAGGAAGGACACACTGCTCATGCTACCCGTGAAGAAGCAGTCGAAGAGACCACCCGCATGATTAATGTTTATGCTGATTTTGCCGAAAATTACATGGCTGTGCCTGTGATCAAAGGGTGTAAGTCGGCTAATGAACGATTTGCCGGTGCCCTTGATACTTATACCATTGAAGCTTTAATGCAGGATGGTAAGGCTCTGCAATCAGGTACTTCCCATTTCCTGGGACAGAATTTCGCGAAGGCTTTCGATGTTCAGTTTGCGAATAAAGAAGGTAAGCTTGATTATGTGTGGGCAACTTCCTGGGGAGTGTCAACCCGTTTGATGGGAGCATTGATCATGGCACATTCAGACGACAACGGATTAGTACTGCCTCCTCGTTTGGCTCCTTATCAGGTTGTCATCGTTCCGATCTATAAAAAATTGGAGCAGCTTGAGGAAATCTCTGCTAAAGTAAAAGAAATTACCGCAGCTCTTCGTAAAAGAGGAATTTCTGTAAAATTTGATGATAACGACAACAAGAAGCCGGGATGGAAATTTGCAGAATACGAATTGAAAGGTGTGCCGGTCCGTCTTGCAATCGGCCCCAGGGACTTGGAAAATAATACCGTTGAAGTTGCCCGTCGTGATACTCTTGAAAAATCAGTACAGAGTCTCGAGAATATTGATCAATATGTCGAAGACCTGCTTCAGAAGATCCAGGATAGCATCTATAAAAAAGCGTTTGACTTTAGAGCACAGATGACCACTAAAGTTGATACTTACGACGAATTTAAAAAAGTATTGACTACCAAAGGCGGTTTTGTTTTAGCACATTGGGATGGGACTACCGAAACTGAAGAAAGAATTAAAGACGAAACGAAAGCTACAATTCGTTGTATTCCGTTCGATGCTCCCGAAGAAGAAGGGACCTGTATTGTAACGGGGAAACCGTCACATCGCAGAGTGCTTTTTGCATTGGCATATTAAAGATAATTATCAGAAATAATGTATTAGGCAGCCCTTACAAAAGGCTGCCTTTTTTATTATCTTTAACCGTACAAACAGAAAGTTTTCCGCATATGAATACTGAAAATCGCAAAAAGGATCAGATATTTCAGATATTATCTGAAAAGGAGACTGTAAAACAACAGGTTTTTAATGCTTCCCGTCAGTCTTTTGCCCTTTTGAAAAAGACATTGAAAGACCTTGTTGCCGAGTATAACAATGAACTCAAGGATAAATTAGACACAGACCAACTTATACCTGTATATTCTGATTTAGGCCCGTTTGAAGCTGAAATACGCGTTGCAGCCGATGTTTTGATTTTTAGTCTGCATACAAATATTTTTGAATTTGACAGAGATCATGTGATCTGGAAAACTGATTATCTTAAGTCGGATATTAATAACTCCTACTCGGGAGTCATAAGTGTTTATAACTTTTTAGCCGATTCTTTTAAATACAACCGCACAGATGATCTGGGTTATCTTATTGCCCGTATATTTGTCAATCGTGAAAACCGGTATGTTGTAGAAGGAAAAAGACAGGGACGAAAACGGCATTTTTCATCTGTCCCGTTGGGACAGGAAGAATGGAGAATGATTATCGAGAATGCCTTGCTTTATACTCTTCAATTTGATTTGTTGATTCCTCCGTATGATCAGGTGAAAATTGCTTCTGTCGATCTTATGGAACAAAAGATCAGTCATTCAAAAGTACTTACCGGTAAACGACTGGGCTTTAGATTTAATTCAGATGATGTTTAGTTATGGAAAAACTTATTGATCGTTTCTTCTCTTACGTCAGACAAAATACGCAATCTGATTCAAAAACAGGATTAGTTCCAAGTACTCCCGGACAGCTTCGCTTTGCAAAAGAATTAGCTGCAGAGTTGACCTCTATCGGGCTTATCGAGGTAGATGTAGATGAAAACGGATATGTAATGGCAACTTTGCCATCGAATATTAAACACGATGTTCCTGTCGTGGGTTTTATCGCTCATATGGACACGAGTCCTGACTTTAGTGCCCGCCACATAAATCCTCAGGTTGTGGCGAATTACAACGGTGATGACATCGTATTAAATCAGGAAGAACAGATCGTCCTTTCTACCACTCTTTTTCCCGAATTGAAAGATTGTATCGGTCAGACTCTTATTACGACCGATGGGAAAACATTATTAGGAGCCGATGACAAAGCAGGCATAGCAGAAATTGTTACCGCTGCTGAATATCTGGTAGCGCATCCTGAGATCCCTCACGGGAAAGTACGGATCTGTTTTACTCCCGATGAAGAAATCGGTCATGGAGCGGATTACTTCGATGTAAAACGTTTTGGTGCAGACTTTGCTTATACCATGGATGGCGGTGAAATAGGGGAACTGCAGTATGAAAATTTCAACGCAGCCTTTGCAAGGGTTCTGATACACGGACGAAATGTCCATCCCGGATATGCAAGAGGAAAAATGCGCAACTCCATGCGTATTGCCAACCAGTTTATCAGCATGCTTCCCCGTCATGAAGTTCCGGAACATACTCAGGAGTACGAAGGATTTTATCATTTGACCTCCATTCAGGGCAATGTTGAGCTGACCGAAATGGATTATATCATCCGCGACTTTAAAAAAGACCGTTTTGAAGACCGCAAATCTGAAATGCACCATTTGGTTAAGAAAATCAACTCGGAATTTGGAGAAGGGACCGCTGAAGTTGAAATAAATGACCAGTATTACAACATGCGCGAAAAGATTGAACCGGTCATGTATGTCATTGATCTGGCCCGGAAAGCGATGGAAGAAGTAGATGTTAAGCCGAAGGTGATCCCTATTCGCGGAGGTACCGATGGCGCACGGATTTCTTTCATGGGATTACCTTGTCCGAATATTTTCGCCGGAGGCCATAATTTTCACGGGAAATATGAATTTATTCCGGTTGAATCGATGCAGAAAGCTGTGGATGTAATACTGAAGATTATTGATTTAACAGGCGAGATTCGTTAATTCATGCAGAATAGATTCTTTAAATTCATAACTCATCAATGCAATGTCAATCCGGATGACTCAATTCTTGCAGGTGTAAGCGGAGGCCTCGATTCGGTTGTCCTGCTTGACTTATTGGTGCGTTATGGATTTAAGGTTGTTGTAGCTCATTGCAATTTTTCTTTAAGAGGGGCGGAGTCTGATGGTGATGAACAGTTTGTATGCAGACTGGCCGCTGAACATCATTTGCCTCTTGAGCAGATTACTTTCGGTACAGAAGGAGTTGCCAAAGAAAAGGGAAT
>JAUZOB010000078.1 GCA_030706665.1 Bacteroidota bacterium | reverse complement strand
TGGAACCATCAAAACATAACTCAAAAAAATTCACCGCACCTCGTACCATGGTTTCTTGAAAAAAAAGCTTTTGGTAGGAAGCAAACTTCCTTCTGAACGTGAATTATGCGAGATGTTTGCTGTCAGTAGAACAGCCCTGCGTGAAGCATTGCGTCGATTAAGTGCCCGAGGATTAATTCAAATCAAAAAAGGCAGCGGAATGTATGTAACGGAGCTGACAATAGAAGATGCGATCAATTCATTGAATCTTTATTATGATTTGCAATTTAACTCCAATCTTATCTCTCAGATTATTGAAGCTCGAATGGTTTTTGAACCTCAAATTTCAAAAATGGCTTCAAGGAATCGGTCTGATAACGATATTTGCATCCTGAAAGAGAATATTGAATCTCTTATTAAGTGTAATCCGGATAATACACAAATGGAAGTCGACATAATCAATAAGTTTCATCTTAATGTTGCAAAAGCGACTCAGAATCCATTTATGATCATTACAATGGAACCAATTTATACACTCATTCCAAGAATGCGAAACTTAATTTATGCAAATGTGGAGGGAGAAAAAGAGCCTACGCTTAAATCTCAACAAATTATATTACAAGCAATCATTGATAAGGATGAAGATCTTGCGTATAGAGCATCGCTTCAACTTGTAGAACGGACCAATGAGATTTACGATAAATACTTTCGCAAGTAAATTATTTTAATATATCAAAAACCAACCAGAAATCAGGATTCTTTGTAGTTCTCTGACTTCTGGTTGGTTTTGTATTAATGCTGGCTTCTATAGAATTCAACAGCTTTTTTTACGGATCTGTATTTTAGAAGAAGAGCCTTCGCTTCATCATATGGGATATTCAATTCTTCAATAATCATTTTTGTCCCTCGTTCAACGAGTTTCTTATTGGTCAATTGCATATTTACCATCTTATTTCCTTTGACTCTTCCCATTTTGATCATAACCGTAGTCGTAATCATATTCAGGATAAGTTTCTGAGCAGTTCCTGCTTTCAACCGAGTGCTCCCGGTAATAATTTCGGGACCTACGACTGCTTCAATCGGAATTTCAACCTCTTTCGAAAGATTTGAATTCGGATTACAAGTAATGCATGCGGTCAGAAGTCCATTTTCTCTTGCTTTTCTTACTCCTCCTATAACATATGGTGTAGTTCCCGATGCAGCAATCCCGATAACAGTGTCATACTCTCCTATTCCGAAACTATTCATCTCATTCCAGGCTTTCTCATAATCATCTTCTGCGGCTTCAACAGCATGCCTTAACGCAGTATCTCCACCTGCAATTAATCCGATCACTACATTTTCAGGAACGCCAAAAGTAGGTGGCAATTCCGATGCATCCAATACCCCCAAGCGTCCGCTGGTTCCGGCACCAAGATAAAAGACCTTGCCACCTTTCTTCATTCTGTCCACTATGCCAACCACCAGCTTTTCTATCTTGGGAATGCATTTTGAGACAGCTTTTGGAACTTTACGATCTTCCTCATTTATGTTTGTGAGAATTTCAAAAGCAGACATTTGATCCAGATTTGTATACTCATTGGAAGATTCTGTCACGCTTTGCTGAATTCCACTCTCAGAAGACTTTTTTAAGTTGTCACTATTCTTTGAATCCATCTTGAATTAATCTTTTTGATGATAGTTAATAAGTCCATCCATAGGACTTTTATATATATTACCAATCTTTATATCTAATTCCTGCGCAACTTCAGCAAGTACGGATTGAAGCCAAAAGGCAACACTTCCAATAAAGTGAACCGGAAGTTGTTTATGAGCACTGTATTGACAAACATTTCTAACGATAAATTCTCTAAAGCTGTCAGCAACAAGCGACTTTATATAGCTATTCTGAATGTTTTCAGTTAAAAACGGAGCAAATCCTGCCAGAAAGCGATTGGGAAATGGTTTACGATAAACAGATTCAAGAATCTGTGCATTCGAAATTCCGTAAGTATTGGAGAATTTTTCACGCAATGACTCGGGCATTTGCTTTTTCATGTAATCAGCTACCAGTTTTTTCCCCATTACGGCACCGCTTCCTTCGTCACCTAAAATAAAGCCCAGTGGAGACACATTTTCAACCACCTTATTTCCATCATAATAGCAAGAATTAGAACCTGTTCCTAAAATACAGGCAATCCCTGCTTCATGTTTACACAAAGCTCTTGCCGCACCAACCAGATCGCTCTCTATTTCAATAGTTGTTCCGGGAGAAAAATATGCAATAGCTTTAGCTACGATCTCGATCTTCTCAGGGAAAGCACATCCTGCTCCATAAAACACTATTTTCTGAACATTATCTGGAACTTGAAAGGCTTTGCTGTTGAGAACTTCTATAATCTCTTCCGTTGTTTGGTAAAATGGATTTATTCCGGGAGTGTAAATCCGGAATCTCACCTCACCTTTATCAACCAAAGTCCATTCGGTCTTAGTCGAACCACTATCGGCAATTAAAATCATAAAGTTGTATTATATCAGAAAGTAAATAAATCTTTATCCTATTTAACCGGAGAAAAACAATTTATGTACTGATTAAGTGTACAAATTGACTGCCCCTTTATTCAATAATGCAAATATATTGAATTCGGATGAAAAGAAAAAAGTATCATGTAACATGTATTACATCTTTTGTGTTTTATTTTATTTCTTTTAAATTTGATGCCATGTCAGAATCTAAAGAAAGTATATTAATCAACAAATAATCCGATTGTTTCACAGAACTAAATAACCGAAACTGAATGTCATGAAAAGAAGAGCGTTAATCCTTATTTCATTTCTGCAAATATTCCTGTTTTATCCTATTTGTTCATGGTCGACAAACACAAATGATCTCACCAAGATTATTCAGGATAAGAAGAATGAGATTATTACATGTGTTCAGGGAAAGAATGGGAAAATTAACCTTGAATCCTATGATGTGAATATTTCAGATCGAATTGTCACGTTAAATTTCTCAGGGGTTTACTCTTACCAGCCTTTTCGTTCCGAGATTATAACCAATCAAAAGAATCGTATTAGAAAGGTCTTAGGCGATCTATTCATAGATTACGAAATCAGATTGAACAGTTCTGGGAGATCAGCCGAAGCTTTAATCCCCAATTTTTACAGAGGGACATCTATACCAATCGACTCTTCCAGATTGGAAAAGAGAAAAGATTTAAGGATCCCCAATGTACAAAATACCAGTAATCCGATTGTCCCAACCAAAGGTCTTTTCAATCGGAATATAGCAGTATGGCCTAGTCACGGCTGGTATTACGAACAAAAGGATAGCCGGTGGGATTGGCAACGCTCACGCTTATTTGGTACTGTTGAAGATGCGTATACGCCGACCATAATTCTCCCCTATTTGGTTCCTATGCTAGAAAAAGCGGGTGCACAAGTTTTTTTACCTAGAGAAAGAGATACTCAGACTCATGAAGTCATTGTAGATGCTGATAAGTCGACAGGGAAATCAAAAATAAAGATGATTAAAGGAAAATGGGGACTTACTCCATATCCTGGATTTGCAATTGGGAATCCTCCGTATAGCAATGGGGAAAACCCCTTTACTTTGGGACATTGTCATCAGTTTCTCTCAAAAGAGAATAAAAAAGTAGCCTATGAGTGGATCCCTGATATTCCCGAAAATGGGGAGTATGCCGTATATATCTCCTACCAATCTTTAACTCAAAGTACCACGTCTGCCCGTTATCAGGTTTACCATTCGGGGGGCGTTACAGAATTCAAAGTAAATCAGAGAATAGGAGGAAGAACCTGGATATATCTCGGAACCTTTCAATTTGAAAAAGAAGGGAAAAATAAAGTAGTATTAGCAGGACAAACAGATAAACCCGGAGAATTAATCACTGCTGATGCCGTACGATTTGGAGGAGGAATGGGAAACATTGCCCGTTGTATTAATCGTAGCTCAATTGATAATCAGAATAAGCAAAAAACAGTTCAGGGTTCTAAAATCTGCGATCAATCAATCGATAGTATAAAGTCGATTCCTACTGTTAGCGGTAGACCCAGATACGTTGAGGGAGCGCGTTATTATTTGCAATATGCGGGAGTTCCTGACACTATTGTCTATACCCTGACCAAAGGAGGAGATGACTATAAGGATGACTATCTATGCCGTGGTTTTTGGGTAAACTATTTAAATCGAAAACCGAATTTAGAAACGGAAGCCGGGCAATTCAAAGGACTGGGAATTCCAATTGACCTTTCATTTGCTCTTCATACTGACGCAGGAATAACTCCCAATGATTCGATTATTGGAACATTAGCAATCTTTAGCACTGAGGCAGATTCAGGACTATTCCCTAATATGCAGTCTCGTTGGGCCAGTCGTGATTTAACTGATATGATTCAATCCCAGCTTGTAGATGACATCAGGGCTCAGTTTAATCCGAAATGGACCCGTCGCGGACTATGGAATAAGCCATATTCCGAGGCTTATGGTCCTCAGGTACCTGCTACATTGCTTGAATTGTTATCACATGAAAATTTAGCAGATATGAAATTCGGACATGATCCTCATTTCAAATTTGCAGTTGCGCGTTCAATTTATAAGGCAATGGCAAAGTTCATCGCCTTTCAAAATGGGACTCCTTGTGTTATACAGCCTTTACCCGTCAGTCATTTCCGGATTACCCCTGGAAGTAATAATACTGTAAGTCTTAGCTGGAGAGCAGTAAATGATCCATTAGAACCTTCTGCCAAAGCAGAGAAATATAAAATATACCAAAGAATCGGAGATAAGGGATTTGACAATGGTATTATAGTGAACGATACAACCTATACAGTAAAAGATTTAAAACCTGGAGAAATATATAGTTTCAAAATAGCTGCCATTAACGAAGGCGGTGAAAGTTTTCCATCTGAAATTTTGGCAACTTCTATTGCCAATACAAATGATAAGCCTGTTTTAATTGTGAATGGTTTTAATCGAGTTTCTGCCCCTTCAGCTGTCGACACTTCCGTCTATTCAGGATTTACCTTCAATTTGGATCCGGGAGTTTCTGATCACTCAGACATTGGATTTGTAGGAGACATGTACGATTTTAACAGGAACTCTACATTCAAAGATAACGACTGTCCCGGTTGGGGAGCTTCTTATGGCGATTTCGAAACGAAAATAATTCCCGGAAATACATTTGACTTCTCAGTCATCCATGGGAAAGCCATCAGCAATTTAGGACATTCATTTGTCAGTACCAGTGATGAAGCCTTCAAAGATGGATTGATTGATGTTTCTGCATTCAATACAATCGACTTATTATTGGGAAAAGAGAAGACAACTACTTATCCTGACGGAAGCAGCCGATTCAGTATTTTTGTACCTTCATTAAGGAGCAAACTTTCTGAATTTACTTCAAATGGAGGGAATCTACTGATATCAGGAGCATATGTCGGGTCTGATCTCCAATTGATGCATGACACACTGTCCCTTGCATTTGCAGAAAAGGTTTTACACTACAAACCACAAACAGATCATGCTGCAAAAATCGGACAAGTTGAAATGACAGGATTTTTATTCGGAAAGAAAAACCAAGCAATAGACTTCAATACTTCTTACAATCCCCAAATGTACACAGTAGATTCAGCGGATGCTATTCTCCCTGTCGGAGAGGGGGCATTTACAATTTACCGTTATTCGGAAAATACAAAAAGTGCAGCTGTTGCATATTCCGGTGCTTATAAAACAATCGTAACAGGATTCCCGCTCGAAACAATCACCGACCCAGATCAACTAGAAGGATTCTTTAAGGATGTATTTCATTTTTTCAATAACAAAACCAAATCATTTAAATCGAAATAAGATATGAACATTAACTGTTTCATTCCATATGGACAAGGTGAAGGCATTGAGAATACGGTTAAAGAACTCATTGCATGTCCATTTGTCAACAAAATATTCATTCTGAGTGAAGAAAATATACCGTCCTTACCGAAAGGAAGCACATGGCTTCAGAGTAGGAACCTTCATTCCTCAGAAACGCTCAAGAATATTGCAGCTCAAGTCGATTCGCCATATCTGTTACTCTACCTGAAAAATAGCCCCCTTTCTTTAAGCCAATTCGCCCTTGAGCGATTCACACAGGTTTGTGAAGATATGGGTGCCGGATTCGTTTATTCAGACTATTATGGAATGAAAAACGGAGAAACGACAATAAATCCGGTAATTGACTATCAGGAGGGAAGCCTGCGTGACGATTTTAATTTCGGATCTCTTCTATTCTTTAAAAGCAAAGCCTTTTGCGATGCGGTAAATCGCACAAAGGATTCTTATGCATATGCAGGACTTTACAATCTGCGATTAAAGTTATCGCAGCAATGGCCCATCTTCCGCATCCCGGAATATCTCTACACCGAAATCGAATTAGACAACCGGCTCTCCGGAGAAAAGATTTTTGACTATGTCGATCCTAAAAACAGACAGGTACAAATCGAAATGGAGAAGGCCTGTACTGAACACCTTAAAGAAATAGGAGGATACATGGAGCCTCGTTTCGATAAAATCAGTTTTGATGAAAGTCACTTTTCAACTGAGGCCAGTGTAGTTATTCCCGTAAGAAACAGGGTTAAAACAATTGAAGATGCCATAAAGTCGGTTCTGTCTCAGAAAACAGATTTTAAATTCAACCTGATCGTGGTTGATAATTATTCAACTGACGGAACTACAGAAATATTAGAACGTTATGCAACATCCGATAAAAGATTAATCCACATTATTCCTCAACGTAAAGATCTTGGAATCGGAGGGTGCTGGAATGAAGCGGTATCTCATCCACAATGCGGGAAATTTGCCATTCAATTGGATAGCGATGACCTCTACATCGATGATAATACAATTAAACAAATTGTCGAAGCCTTTTATGAGCAACAATGTGGCATGGTTGTCGGATCTTATCAAATGGTCAATTTTAAACTGGAAGAGATTCCTCCCGGAATTATCGATCATAAAGAATGGACTCCTGACAATGGTAGAAACAATGCACTTCGAATTAATGGTCTGGGCGCACCTCGTGCTTTCTATACACCATTACTTCGTAAGATTAAAATTCCCAATGTCAGTTATGGCGAGGACTACGCTGTCGGACTTTCAATTTCCAGACATTATCAAATCGGAAGAGTCTATTCCCCACTCTATCTGTGCAGAAGATGGGATGATAACTCCGATGCGTCTCTGGATGTTGTAAAGATGAACGGGCACAATCTCTATAAGGACAGGATCCGGACAATTGAGCTGAAAGCAAGAATTCATTTGAATCAATTAAAAAATCAAATTTCATAATGTATTATAGCCGGTTACAGAACTTAGTCTTAAGTTATCCATGATATTACTCTGAAGTTATTGTCATCCGATGCATTTATTCAGGCAAACAAGCCAATATTGTCGCGGATACTTAACAGCAGATAGAAGAGCATATCAGACATTAGTTTTGTAGTTTTGTTCAATCTTGATGATTTTCAGGATTAGCAAAAATCGAGATGGAATAATGCATATAGCTTACATGGGGGATAATTAATTGCATTCAAGACTTTGAACAGAAGGAAAGTATTGTACAATGCAATATAAAATGAATTAAATATGGAATTTCAGGAAAAACTTCTTTTTAATAATAACTTCGAAACAAAATCAAATGTTGATGAAGCAGTCCATCAGTTACTGCTTCATCAACTTGAGAATTGGGAACTTGCAAAAAAGAACTATACCGGATTAAATTCAATCCTTGAAAGAAGTTTCAAATATGACGGCTTTGAGATTAAAGTACAGTTTAACCCTGAACGAATTCGTTCTTCTGCTGCCAAAGTTGATCAAAAGTCAATAAGCGAACGCAAATGCTTTCTTTGTTCGGCTCATTTACCTATCGAACAAAAGGGGCTTCTATACAACAATCGTTTTTTAATCCTGGTGAATCCGTTCCCCATCTTTAGCAGGCATCTGACAATTCCGGCACTTCAACATCGTCCTCAGCAAATTGAATCTGATTTCATATCAATGCTGGATCTGGCAGAATCTCTGAATGATTATGCTATTTTCTATAATGGACCCAAATGCGGGGCATCAGCTCCCGATCATTTCCATTTTCAGGCAGGAAATAAAGGATTTCTCCCTATAGAATCCGAATTTAAAAGAATTCAGTCAAATAAGACAAATCATACTTTGAAATCAAAAAACGGTCAGATCTGTTTTATAAATGACTATCTGCGAAAACTAATCACAATTGAATCTGCTGATAAAGTCTATATCTCAG
Source organism: Bacteroidota bacterium (assembly GCA_030706665.1). Classification (GTDB taxonomy): domain Bacteria; phylum Bacteroidota; class Bacteroidia; order Bacteroidales; family Prolixibacteraceae; genus JAUZOB01. The sequence continues at coordinate 3,432 of JAUZOB010000078.1, read as the reverse complement.
AGACTTTTAATTCTATCTATAATACTCTGAAGGGCTTCTTTCCTCAGGAAGATGAGCCTCTGCTCAATATTCTTGCATATAAAGAAAATGAAAAGTTCATCATACAGATATTTCCCCGACAGAAACACCGTCCGGATCAATTCTATGCCGAAGGTGAGAAACAATTATTGATTAGTCCGGCTTCCGTAGACTTTGGCGGAGTATTTATTACTCCCAGAAAAGAGGATTTTGACAAAATTACGGCAAACGACATAACAGATATCTTCAATCAGGTATCTCTGGATACAAACAGATTTGCAGAATTGGAACAAAATATGCAAAGCTTGAAGGACTTTAATAATTACAATAAAAAATCAATAATATAATTGTTTGCCGTTATCAAAGAAACAATCTATTTTGTGAAACATTTGAATTCTTTAAATCCTGTGATAACAAGTTCTTCAGCGATGAAGCATACATGGGAATAATGTAAAATGACTAAACCATAAAATATGATTCATGAACCCATTATAAAGGTTGGTATATTATCAGGTTCCGAGATTTCCTTTCGATTGAATGGTATCTTTTCTCTAAATGGTAACAACCTCTTGCAAGATGGAGAATATAAAATTAGGGTGCAAGACGGGCAAATGCTGTTAAAAGGCAAGAAGCAGGAATTGCAGTTTAGAAATTTCGGAATACTACATCCTGAAAATCAAAATTGTACATTTGATCTAATAGATGTTACTATTGGAATTCAATTTCACTGGGAACGAAAAGAAGATCAAAAATTCAAAGGGGGACTCCAATTCCTTATTGAAGACAATAAAGTTACTGCAATCAACCTGATTCCGCTCGAAGACTATTTGATTAGCGTAATTTCGTCTGAGATGAGTGCAACCAGTTCAATGGAACTTCTCAAAGCTCATGCTGTAATTTCCCGTAGCTGGCTCATGGCACAGCTTGAGAAAGGGGAAAAGCTAAAAAAATCAGGAGCACAATTTACTCCTGACACTCAAACAGAGTCTGAGCGAGTCAAATGGTATGACCGGGAAGATCATTTGAATTTTGACGTTTGTGCTGATGATCATTGTCAGAGATATCAGGGAATAACAAGAGCCGGTACGCCGATAGTAGAAGAAGCCATTGATGCAACCAGAGGTCTTGTTTTAACATACGAGGATGAAATCTGTGATGCCCGCTTTTCGAAATCATGCGGAGGTGTCACCGAAGTATTCGAAAACGTATGGGAACCCATTCCCCATCCCTACCTCCCAAAAATTATCGATAATGATGCTACTCCTGACAACTATAATTTAGACCTAACGGAAGAATCAGCCGCAGAAGCCTGGATTCGGAATTCCCCACCCGCATTCTGCAACACAACCGACAAACACGTCCTTTCTCAGGTTTTAAATGATTACGATCAGGAAACTAACGATTTCTATCGTTGGAAAGTAGAATATAGTCAAAGTGAGTTATCAAACCTGCTGTTATCACGTACAGGAATCGACTTTGGCGAAATTATAGATCTTATTCCAATAGAAAGAGGAGCATCGGGAAGATTGATCCGACTGAAAATCATTGGCACAAAGAAAACATTCATCATCGGAAAAGAACTTGAAATTCGGAAATCACTATCAACATCCCACCTTTACAGTTCTGCCTTTGTTGTAGACAGAGAAGAACTCAAAGGTAATATCCCCGGTAAATTCATCCTTACAGGAGCAGGTTGGGGCCATGGAGTGGGACTCTGCCAGATCGGCGCTGCTGTAATGGGAGCAAAAGGATATTCGTTTAAAGAAATTCTGCTGCATTACTTCAAAGGTGCTTCATTAGAAAAAAAATATAACTAATATTAAAAAGTAAAGGCTCATGTTTTCAAAGAACAAACCTTCTAAACGGAATCCCTGGGCTTGGATCCCTACTCTTTATTTTGCAGAAGGAATACCTTATGTCGTAGTCATGACAGTAGCCGTAATCATGTACAAACGTCTTGGTATCTCCAATACAGATATTGCACTTTACACAAGCTGGCTTTATCTGCCATGGGTTATCAAACCATTATGGAGTCCGATTGTTGACCTGCTAAAGACAAAACGCTGGTGGATTGTTGTCATGCAGTTACTCATTGGCGCAGGCTTAGGAGGTGTGGCATTAAGCATACAGGCACCTGTATTCTTCAAAATAACACTCATCTTCTTTTGGCTGTTGGCTTTTAGTTCAGCCACACATGATATTGCAGCAGATGGTTTTTATATGCTTGGTTTGGAAAAGCATGAGCAAGCCTATTTCGTCGGAATTCGAAGCACCTTCTACAGAGTAGCAATGATAACAGGGCAAGGATTGCTAATTATCCTGGCTGGTTTCTTTGAAACGTCAACAGGATTACCCCCGATAGAGGTTAAGGCAGCTGCAGGTCCAACTTTTAGCCAGAATATTACTCTTCCAGAGATAAATACACTGCCGGCAACAACCAATAGAGATTTCTTCTTTACCGTTAATCCTCAACAGACCCAGTTCTCCACTAAAAATATTTCAACAGAAAAGCTGGATTCAATAAAGCAGATTGTTTCAAAACATAATGTTACTCTTGGGTTTATAAATAACAACAATGCGGCTCAATCAGAAAAGAAGGCAAAAGAATCATCCTGGTGGTCAGATCATGTATCAACACCTCTTACCGACTTTCTGAAAGATAAATTTGGTACGCATCAACAAGTCGCTCCGGCAAAATCTTTAACCGGAAATGTTGCAATTGCAGCAATCAAGCTGTCACAAAAGCCGGAGCCGGGCAAGAAGATGATTTTAAACCTCAAATTTAAAAATGGAGACAACAGTATTCGTCTGGTAGAAGGAGAGCGTCTTGTCTTTGATGAAAAGAACTGGGATAAACCAGCTTACTTGTTATTTCAGGCAGACCCGAAACTAAATCGAAATACGGAAGCATCGTTTATCGGAACCTCAGGAAATCTTCAATTAGCATGGAGCTTCACTTTTGTAATACTGGCAGTACTATTTGTAATATTCTGTTTCTATCATAAATTCATGCTCCCCTATCCTGCCTCCGATCATTCTGCTGCATCGCAAAATAAAAATTTGTTCAAAGAGTTCTTCGGAACATTCGGATCCTTCTTTAAACGAAAAAATATAGGCCTTATCCTGGCCTTCCTGTTATTATACCGCCTTGCAGAATCTCAATTGGTAAAAATGGCTTCACCTTTTATGCTTGACACCCGTCAAACAGGCGGACTGGGATTGACCACCGGAGATGTCGGATTATTATACGGCACTTTCGGAATCATTTCCCTAACGATCGGAGGCATTCTGGGTGGAATAGTCGCAGCCAAAAAAGGATTGAAATTTTGGCTTATTTGGATGGTTCTCATCATGAATGTATGTCCGTTGGTTTATGTTGTTCTTTCTTATACTCAACCACAAAGTCAGTACCTT
>JAUZOB010000077.1 GCA_030706665.1 Bacteroidota bacterium | reverse complement strand
CGGTCTCATCCAAATTTGGATACCATTGCTGTTCTTAACTGGTGAAGCTTGCTTTCCAAGTGGATCCTGATTTACTTCGATTACCTCATCATTGCAAAGAAGATTCAGCGTAAAATCGTCAAGCTGGCTCATATCGCATCCAATAAGGAGTGGAGCTGCAAGAAGGGACCATAAGGTAATGTGGGTGTATTGTTCATCAGGAGTTAGATGAGTATTATGAAGGCTTGGGCCCCAGCCCACTTTGCCTACGATAAGCATATCCGGGTCATTCCAATGACCGGGTCCTGCAAATTCGGTATTTTTAAGTTGAGAGAATCCTATACCACTCATACTAGTCCAGGTATCAGTAATATCTCCTGTTGTTCTCCAGAGGTTACCACTGACTTTAGCGCCCCATTCCCATACATTTCCCCAACCATATTGGCAAAGGCTGTAAACAATATCCCGGTGGCATTTTTTCAACGCGTCCTGCATTACGAAGTATGGTTTTTGTAATTCTCCAAGCGACCAGTCTTTAGCAACATCGGTATATGAGCACCAGTCATATTTAATGTAATCAATTCCCCAATCTGCCCATGTATTGGCATCTTTATGCTCGTTTAAATAGGTTCCAAGAAATCCGCCACATGTTTTTGGGCCGGGAGATGAATAAATTCCCATTTTTAATCCTTGTGAATGAATATAATTTGTCAATTCTTTCATATTAGGAAATTTGGCATTCGGATTAAGGGTCCCGTCGCTGGCACGTTCAGGAGCTTCCCAACCATCATCAATATTGATAAACGTCCAGCCATGTTCAATTAATCCTTTGTTGATCATGGCATTGGCTGATGCTTTTACCTTTTCCTGGTCAACACTTAATCCCCAGCAGTTCCAACTATTCCATCCCATCGGAGGAGTGAGTGCCAGTAAATCGCCGGAAACAATTTTAAGATTCCGCGTTGCTTTCCCTAAACTATTTTGTGCAGTTAATTTCACGATATATTCTCCTTTAGCAGGAGTCGTTCCGGTAATAATTCCGGTTTTAGAATCAATGGATAATCCGTTGGGAAGTCCTGATGCAGTAATAGTCATAGGTCTTTTCCCAGTAACTGCAACTTTGAATAAGAAGGGATTCCCGGGACGAGCGCCAAATACTTTGGCGCCATTAATACGAGGGAATGGTGAAACCTTCGGGGTAAGGACATAAGGAGGGGTTTCCGGAGGGGTAATCTGTTTTATTGCCACCGGACAAATGTCTTTGTATCCGATCTGAGCATTTAGCCAATCTGCATGATCATTGCTACTGTCTCCTAACCCAAGAACAATTAAAGCGAGTTTTTTGATCCCCGTTAAAGGTAAATTACAATCTTTAGGAGCATCTCCTTTTTTCATCGGATTACTTCTCCATAATATTTTTTTGTCTCCCATAACGACAAATTCAAGGCTCCCTGCCCCATTGTCAATTTCGTCATCAACACCAACCTGGGCTTTGAAAAATTGAGCATTTGAATTCAAATCTATTAGGAAAGAGCTGACTGCATGAGTTCCAACACCGCGTTGGAAAGAGCTACCTGCAACTTTTAAAGGATTCCCGGCAATAGACTTATTGGCTTTACTGTTAGACCATCCAGCAGACATGTAATCCACGTTCAACTCATCCAACCATTTTACATTTTGTGATTTTCCCGGAAGACAAAGCATCAGGAAAAGAATAAATATCAATAGATGTTTCATAAATAATTGTTCAATTATTTGGTTTATCAAACATACTCTTATTACATCATGTATATTTGACAGCTAATTAGCACATTAACATTCTTGCAATTACACGCAAATCACTTATTAACGCTTTAAATCTATCCCCTTTTTCATCAAGGCAACCCCTTATCCCCTCTCTATGTATAGAGAGGGGCTTAAGATTTTGGGGTGATTTTAAAATATAGACAGGTTGTGAATTAGGGGTAACCTATAATAATAGATTCTTGCTAAATTATCTACGTTGATCGCTAATATTGAAGATATTCAAAATCTGATAATTCATATTGGTTCTATTCTTCTTCTGTTTTAGCATCCAGATTTACGATTTTCTCGGTAATCGTATACACTGTTCCTCCACCGTTGGTAAAAGAATAATGCAATTCAAAAGACTGTTTAACCTTATCATAAGTACTTCCGCCTAAATCTATTACTTTGGCATTTCCCCAAGGAGTAATCGTCACGGTTGTACTATCATCGGCAATGGTCAAAAGCATGAAATTGGTATCCAAATTAGTCACTTCATCCGAAAGGGTATGAATTGGCATTCGGACGGTATTTTTCGACATCGCTTTTAATACCGGTTGCACCGAACGAATTGTTTTGGGCAATTCAGTGGAGCTTCCGGAGTAATCACCAGAAAAGCCATTTATCATTTTGACTTCATAAATCAGCGTATTCAACTCTTTGTTGATGTCATATCCTTCGCTGTTAGAAACGATTTTAAGCGGGAGTACATATTGTTTGTCAGGGTCTAAACCAGTTGTAACAAACGGCACTTTTAGCACTCCATAGGTTTTACCGGCTTTGATCGTAATCGTAGAATCAGTGAACGTGTAATTACTCTTCGGAAGTAACACCTTATCTACATACAAAGGATTTCCCAATGATTCAATGTGGTTTAATGAATCAAGTGCCTCAGGCGCTCTACGTAATTTTACAATTAAATCATTTTTAATCGCTTCAGTACCACCACAATATGCAGAAAACGACATTGAATTGTCTTCTTTTCCATACATATACTCTTCAGTATAAAGCATATCTCTGCTATTGACCAGATAAACGACCTTTTGGTACTGCTCACCAAAATCTACATATGAGTCAGATGAACACGCCGTTATTAAAATCATCATCAATCCAAACAGACTTGACTTATATTTTTCGATTTTCATATTAATCTACTTTTATATTTTTGTAAAAATCAAATATTAAAATCCAGGCATCTGTGTCAGATTCGGATTCTTATCGATCTCATGTTTAGGAATTGGCAAGAAAGTCTGTCTGCGAGTAAAAACTTTATAGGTCCAATCCCGCTCTTTTACTCTGATAACGTTGTAAAACTTGTCCTTTTCTGCTTCTGTTGCCGTCACATCACATCCCATAACCGGAGCATTTTCATTGATCACAGCTGTCTTCGTACGTCTAAGGTCAAAGTACCTTCTATTTTCCCACGCAAATTCAATCTGTCGCTCGCGTAATATTAATGCTCTCATTTTTTGCACATCAGCAGCATCGGAAGCTGTAATACCCGGTAATCCGGCACGATGGCGAATCATGTTAAAATAATGTCTCATTTCTTCGACATTACGGGATACGGTAATTCCATTGATGGTATAGCTCTTATCCAGTTCGTTCATTGCCTCAACGTAATTCAGATATACCTCTGCCATTCGATAGGCGACATTGTATTTGGGTTTCTGTCGTCCACCGGGAACATATGAATCTTCATAATGAATAAATTTACGACAGAGGTATCCGGTCATTGGATATTCTTCGGCTTCCCCTCCGGATCTGTTTAATGAGTAGTCTTTACCACTTTTGGAATCGCGGAAATATTTAGCAACCTTTCCGTCCTGCTGATCAATTTTATCAGGAGGGGTTGATGTGGATGGGAAGTAAGAATTATTATAAGCTACGGTTGCATAGAATCGCATTTCCCGATTTACATACCATTTATGTGTACCGCTGAGAATAGTAAATCCATTACTACTTTTTGATCCTGAAAAAACGACTTCATTATCGGTGTATCCGGTTTCATATGGATAGGCTGCACTTGCATTGTCGATAGAATGTCCGTCAATCATATAATAGGCATCAACCAGATTTTGTGGGATAGAGTATACTCCCCAACCAAACAAAAATCCGGGTGTAGTATATTGGTTCCCTGCATTAATATCACTTGCCTGACGACTGAAGAGAATCTCCTTATTGGTGGAAGCCAAAGCACATTCTCCATTAAATATGTCTGCATAAGAATGGTACGGATCGATCCCCCCAACGCCATCAGGAAAGTCAGCCTGTTCTTCAGCCGGCACAGGGAAATTAGGAGTATTTGCCATCTTGGGTACAGTATACAAGTCATTCGGTTTCAAATCAACCAATCTTTTGGCATTCGCTGCAGCAATTGCCCATTTTTCCATACTTTTTACCGGATTCAGATAAGGAACTCCTGCTTTGTTTTTAAAGTCATTTACAAATTCTGCATTATCTCCATTATACAATGGACTCGCGGTATAAAGAGAAAGTCTGGACAAAACAGCCATAGCAGCGTATTTGGTCGGCTTTCCAAAATCTGCGTTATCTACTACCTGGTTCGGCAATAATTTAATTGCGGTTTCCAATAGATTCGATACATAATTGCTACATTCATCCCAGGTATTCCGCTCTACCATCAATTTATTAATCGGGGTATCAAAACTAACCGGATTATCAGGTACAATAGGAACCGGACCATGTGCCAGCATCAATTCAAAATACACACAGGCTTTGACAAAGGTCGCTTCTCCAATCCATTCGGAACGTTGTGCCGTACTTACTTCCTTACATGCATTAATCCTTTGTATAAAAGTATTGGCTTTGCGGATTCCTTCGTAAAAATAATCCCATCGATCAAAGTTCCCGAGATCCTGAGCGGTCATCTCATTATTGCAAAAATAATTGTAAATATGCGCCTGCCTCTTATACCCGACAAGGGCTTCATCAGTAATATAATTCCAGGGCATACTATTATGTCCCCAGGGTGTATCGTTTCCGTAATCGACCATGTAGCTATAAACATTGTTAAGATACTTTTGGGCATATTCTTTTTTGACGAAAATTGTATCAAGGGTAAACAAATCAGTTGTATAAGGATCAATGTCCAGAAAGGAACAAGATTGAAAGATACCCCCAACCCCCATTAAAAGAATAATAGAAACAATGATTGTTTTTTTAATTGACTTTATCATAGTTTTTTTGTGTTAGAATGAGAACTGAAATGCCAATGAATAAGATCGGGTAAGCGGATATTGTGCACCGTTAGCACTTGCCTGTTCCGGATCCCATAATTTTACATCATCCCATACATGCAAATTATCTCCGATTACGGATATTCTAAAGGTCTTTACAGCCAATGATTTCGCTATATTTGACGGTAATGTGTATCCAATTTCCAAAGTTTTCAACCGCAGATAGCTGGCATCAGCTAACCAAAAAGTCGAATTCCGGTTATTGTTGGTATTCCATCCATAAGTCAAACGGGGAAAGCGGGCATTGGGATTTTCGGTTGCAGGGTTCCCTGAGTAGGAAGCCGGGGTCCACCGATTCCGCTGATCATTTACAATTGTCAGCACATTCCCGGTTACTCCTCCCGAGAACGGATAATAACCCGATCCGCCCATAAAATAATCTACCTGGCTGGCTCCTCGGAAGAAGACATTGAAATCAATTCCTTTCCAGGAGATATTTGTAGCCAATCCATATTGCAACTTGGGGATATTGGAGTTCCCGATCGGCACAATATCATTATCATCGATTCGACCGTCACCGTTTACATCCTTGTATTTGATGTCGCCGGGCAAAACGGTTCCAAACTGTGTCGGACTGTTTCGCACTTCATCTTCATCTTTAAACAATCCCAATGCAATCAAACCTCGGGTGATATTATTGCTGGTCCCTTTTCTGGCCAGATAAGGATAAAGCGGAGATACTTCATCATAATCGAGTATCCTGTCGCGTGTCAATGTAAAGTTTCCTCGCACCTCTATCTGAACATTCTTTATCTTTTGGGTATATGAAGCTGTTCCATCTATCCCCCAGCTCTTCATTCTTCCTACATTTCCCCAAGGCTTTACACCTACTCCAAGGGTTCCGGGAAGAGTAACACGTTGCATGAAGATATTGTCACGATGATCAATAAAAGCATCAACGGTAACATTCAAACTTTTCCAAAGAGAAAGGTCTACGCCTAAATTCTGTTTCACAGCTTTTTCCCAAACCAAACCGGTTGAACCCAGCACTGCTTCCGTTACTCCTCCTCCATTATTCTGCATCTGATCACCAAAAGTATAACCCGGAGCACTCATATTCACAGTTGTCAGATAGGGGAAACGAACATCATCGCTGATCTGGTCATTCCCAACCAATCCATATGAATATCTTAACTTCAACATATCGACGAACGGCATCTGTTCCTTCATAAAGGAATAATTAGAAAGAACATAACCTACTGCAGCTGAAGGAAAGAATCCGAATCTTTGGCCTTTGGGAAAGTTTTCTGATCCGTTATAACCGAAGTTACCTTCTACAAAATAGATATCATTGTAAGAATAAGTAAGACGTCCGGCCATCCCTTGATTTCTTCTGGGAATAGAAGCAAGCTCACCGTAAACATCCGTACGGGAATAATCTTTCTGGTTGTACAGAAGTAGAGCTCCGACTCGATGTTTTTCAGCGAAGATATGTTCGTATTCCATTTTCCCTTCCAAATATATGGTCCGGGTACCATAAGATGAGCTACTAAACGACATAGGTTGTGCGACTACTGTTTTTTGAGTTATCAATTCCCCTGTATTCCAGTTTCGGTCAGAGGCACGATACAGATCCGGCATTTTGGCACGGTTAGTCAAATGGTCATTAAAGTTGTCAAACGATACAGATCCGGTTGCTTTTAATCCCGGAAGGATAAAATCAAGTTTCTGTCGAAGTGATAATAATGATTCGATCGAATTGTTCCGGTCAGTCATAAAGCCGGTCTGATTCAGCAATACAGCCGGAGAGGCATTTTCTCCCTTCCCATAGGCAGGAAGCTGTCCGTTAGAATAAATGACAGGTACCGTCAATGGAGTCAGATTGGCTTGTGCTGACCAGATTTGATCGGTTGTTCCCATCCCAGGACGGTTTAAATCAACCAGCTTGGCTGATAATAACAGACTCACAAGAGTAGTATTGGTTGCATCTACATCGATATTACTTCTGAATGAATATTGATTCCGTCGGACATCAGAATGATAACGCTCCATGCCTGTCTGTTTATAGATGGCATCATTGGTTTGATAAAACCCACTCATATAATATTTTGCCTGACGTCCTCCTCCTGTAATATTGATATTTCCCTGAGTCCCGGTAGTATAATCTTTTAAAATTTCATTCTGCCAGTTTACATCAGGATAAAGGTCCGGATCCATATGATATTTGATGATATCAAAGATCTCAGGGGAGTAAACTGAAGTATTCCCCCGGACAATCCGGGCTTCATTGGCCAGCTTTGCATAATCGTATGCTCCTAAATATTGTGGCAAACGAGGCAATGTTTCAATCATTGTTTTAACATTGGCATTGATTGACATCTTTCCTTCTTCTCCTCGTTTGGTATTGATCAATACTACACCATTCGCACCACGCGCACCATATACTGCGGTTGCCGTTGCATCCTTTAAAACAGAAAAGCTTTCGATATCTTCAGGTGCCAGTTCGTTCAAGCTTGATGCCCCCCGATCGACACCGTCAATCAAAATCAAGGCACTGCTGTTCGCCCCAAAAGTACTTATACCCCGAATCCAGAATTCTGAAACATTACTACCAGGTTCACCTCCATGTTGAACACCAACTAATCCGGCTACCCGACCAGCTAATGCGTTAGAAACAGAACTAACACTTCCGCTTTTTAAATCAGCAGTTTTTACTGTCGTTATAGCACCAACCACACTAACCTTACGTTGGGTACTATAACCGACCACACTTACTTCTTCCAGGTTCTTCTGTTCTGATTCCAGAACCACATTAATCATCTGATGCGCAGCATTGCCTACTGTCACTTCCCTGGTTTTATATCCGATATACGAAAAGACAAGTTTAGCTCCTGGCTTTATACTTATGGTATATTTACCTTCAGCATCGGAAATGACACCTAAATCTTTATTCCCCGGTGAGTAAACCGTTACTCCAATCAAAGTCTCATTGCTGGGATCAGTGACAATACCCTTTACCGTAACTTTGCCCTGTGAAAAGACGAAGCATGGCAAAAGAACAAGGAGTAGTAATATATATATATTATTTTTTTTCATTTGATCATAGTTAAATATTAGAACTTGCATGCACGTTTTTATCATAACATCAAACAGACATACGTATTCAACCTAATATATTATCACAAATCTTATTGGATTGCGATGCAACGCACCACATAATTATAGGTATCAGCAACATATACTATTCCATCGGGTGTTGCCGTTATCCCATAGGGTGAATTAAAAAGAGCCTCCTTAGGTTTTCCGTCTTTATAACCTTTCACACCGGGAACACCCGCAAGGATCGTAGCATTAAATTCCTCATCGAGTTTCCAGATAACATGATTTGTATAATCGACAAAATATACATTTCCTTCCTGATCTGCTGCAATCCCCTCTATTTCTCCAAATTGAGCGGATTTTCCATTTCCTTCTTTAGCAGATCCTTTACCCAAACCGGCAACATGTTGAACATCACTTTGCGTTATCCACGGCTTATCTTTTCCTGCCGGGGTATGATGAGGATCGAAGCGATAGATTCGTCCCCAGGCTTCGGAGGTAACATATATGTATCCATTCTTTTTGTTATAAGCAATATGAGCCCAGGCATCCATGTTCAAATTCTGTCCGATCAACTCAACTTGCCTTGTATCCTGATCGACACGAATTAACCGACTACCGGATTGAGATAACATATACACATATTTATCATCAGCCGTAAGTCCGTAATAATTCATATTCCCGGCAATATAGTTACCGTTGTCATCTTTTTGATCATAATACTTTTCTGCATCTTGCCAGTTTGAACTTCTGCTCAAACCATAAAACAAAAGAGGTTTTGAACCACTACTTCGTTCCACTACAAAATAATTGGAATAGTCTGTATTAAAAGAGCACTGCCAGGGAGAATCCATATTAGATAAGACAGTCGACAATTTGTTGTCCTGGATGGAAACTTGTCTGATTCTATGGCCCCAGTCATCTACGACCAAAATAGATCCGGTATTATCTACAGCAAGCATGGCCGGTCGGGTAAAAGTACCCTCCAAGGCTGTTCCATCTTGAGATGCACTGACATTTAAAATACCAGCAACTGTTGTAACGGTAGCTTTGATATTGTATTTGAACTGAGTATCTTTCAATTCAGCTTCTTTTAATTTATCAGAACCATCTGAATTCTTTCCTTCGTTAACAACGACTTTAATAGTAGAAAGATCGCCCGGTTGTTTGGGGACCATTGCGTAAATCGCATTACTCCTCATGCTGAGTATCAGCGCTTCCTTGTTATTAAAAAATAATTTTACTCTAGATTTATCATTACCGAAGTTTGATCCACTTACTACAACACGGGTTCCCAGCCCCCCTGTTTGTGGTCCAATGCCACTTAAAACAATAGGCTTATTCGGGGAATATGGATTATCGCCCAAATCTATTTCTTCTTTTTTATCGACACATGAAACAATCCCCAAAAGAAGAATTGCAATGAACGAAAGAAGAAAAGTTCTATTTCTTATTTTTTTCATTTTTCTGTTTTTTAGTTAGGCATAATAACTTTATCTGTGTGTTATTCTTTCACAGATAAATTCTTACAGTTGGTTATTCAGTTACTTTGAGATAGGTTTTCAATAAGAAAACTGTAACACTAATGAATAAGATCGTGTAATCGGATATTGTGCGCCATTGGCACTTGCCTGTTCCGGATCCCATAATTTCACATGATCCCAAACATGCAGATTATCTCCGATTACTGATATTCGAAAGTTCTTCATTGCCATCGCTTTCACAATCCGTGACGGCAATGCGTATCCAACTTCCAGAGTCTTCAACCGCAGGTAGCTGGCATCGGCTAACCAAAAAGTTGAATTCCGGTTATTGTTAGTATTCCATCCATAAGTCAGACGTGGGAAACGAGCCTTTGGATTTTCGGTTGTCGGGTCTCCTGAATAAGAAGCCGGTGTCCACCGATTCCGCTGGTCATTTACAATTGTCAGCACATTTCCGATAACTCCTCCCGAAAACGGGTAATAACCAGATCCGCCCATAAAATAATCCACATGGCTAGATCCTCTGAAAAAGATGTTGAAATCAATCCCTTTCCATGAGATATTGCTGGCCAGTCCATATTGCAACTTGGGGATATTGGAGTTTCCAATCGGTACAATATCATAATCGTCAATTCGACCGTCTCCATTCACATCCTTGTATTTGATGTCGCCGGGCAAAACTGTTCCAAATTGTGTCGGACTGTTTCGCACTTCGTCTTCATCTTTAAACAATCCCAATGCAATCAGACCTCGGGTGATATTATTACTGGTTCCCTTCTTAGCCAAGTAAGGGTAAAGCGGATTTACTTCATCATAGTCGAGTATTCGGTCACGTGTCAACGTAAAGTTTCCTCGCACCTCAATCTGAACATCCTTTATCTTTTGGGTATACGAAGCTGTTCCATCTACTCCCCAGCTCTTCATCCTTCCGACATTTCCCCATGGTTTGACACTTACTCCAATGGTTCCAGGCAGAGTCACACGTTGCATGAATATATTGTCACGATGATCCATAAAAGCATCAACTGCAACGTTCAAACTTTTCCAAAGAGAAAGGTCTACTCCAAAATTCTGTTTCACTGCTTTCTCCCAGACTAACCCGGTTGATTCAAGCACTGCTTCCGTTACTCCTCCTTCATTATTCTGCATACGGTCGCCAAAGGTATAGCCCGGGGCGTTCATATTCATAATCGTACGGTATGGGAAACGAACATCATCGCTTATTTGATCATTCCCGACCAATCCATATGAATATCTAAACTTTAACATATCAAGGAACGGTACATGTTCCTTCATAAATGGATAATTGGAAAGGACATACCCAAGTGCTATTGAAGGAAAGAATCCGAATCTTTGACCTTTAGGAAAGTTCTCCGACCCGTTATATCCGAAGTTGCCTTCTACAAAATAAATGTCATTGTAAGAGTAAGTCAGACGTCCGGCCACCCCCTGGTTCCTTTTGGGGATAGAAGCAATATCACCGGAAATATCCGTGCGTGAATAATCTTTCTGGTTGTACAGGAATAAAGCTCCGGTCCGATGTTTCCTGTCGAAGATATGCTCGTATTCCAGTTTCCCTTCCATATAAATTGTTCGGGTACCATAAGATGAGCTGCTGAACGTCATAGGTTGTGCGGCTACTGTTTTCTCAGTTATCAATTCCCCGGTATTCCAGTCACGATCTATTGCACGATACAGATCCGGCATTTTTGAGCGGCTGGTCAGATAGTCGTTAAAGTTGTCAAACGAAACTGATCCGGTTGCTTTTAATCCCTTAAGGATAAAATCAAGCCGCTGACGTATTGACAACAATGATTCTATCGAATTGTTACGATCAGTCATAAATCCTGTCTGGTTCAGCAATACTACAGGAGAGGCATTTTCTCCCTTCCCATAAGCAGGGAGCTGTCCGTTTGAATAAACGACAGGTACCGTCAATGGAGTCAGATTTGCCTGCGCAGACCAGATTTGATCGGTAGTCCCCATCCCCGGACGGTTTTGGTCAACCAATTTGGCTGATAATAACAGACTCACTAAAGTAGAACGAGTGGCATCTACATCGACATTACTTCTGAATGAGTATTGATTTCTTTGAACATTGGAATGATAACGCTCCATGCCCGTCTGTTTGTAGATGGCATCATTGGTTCGAT